>JAHYZB010000099.1:482-13373 GCA_019424645.1 Oxalobacter formigenes | reverse complement strand
AAAGTCAAGATTTCCTAAAAAAAACGGGAAATATGTTCAAATGTTACCTATACGCAACACAAGAATATTTCCGTAACAACACCGACCCGGTTTTAATGTTGAAAAGCATTTTTTCCAGACCGGTCTCTCACGTATATTTTCAAGCGCCTGTCATATGAAAACATCGTCCGTTCACAAAACATTGACATGCCAAAACCTGCCTTTATAAGTAAATCCCGAATTTTGTCTTGTCATTTCTTTAAGACGACTCTGCAGAGAAACGGAAACATCCCTACGTTTTTCTTACCATTTATCTAAAACCCGCTTCCTTTCTCTGCTATATTGAAGTCTCTTTTATGGATGAGCTAAGGATCATGAACAGAAAATACGATTGTTTATTCGCGGATGATATCCGCAACGAAATCGGGGGCAAACACTCCATCATCGGCGTCTATAACACCGTCCTGTCACTGGACTCGGCGCAAACCCTGATTCCGAAACTGGCCATTTCCCTGAACTGCCATACGGATTTCGACCATCCTTTCAAACAGCTTTTCATCATGGTCATGCTCGATGATGCCGTCATTTCGCAAAACGAACTGCCACCCGAATTCCTTGAAAAATCGTTCAACGAGAACAAAAACATGATCGGGGAATGCGGTATTCCACTCGCTTCCCAGTTATACAAGACGACCGCCAACATTCACCTGAACCCGCTGGTCATCAAGCAGCAAGCTATCCTGAAAGTCATCGTCGTTGCCGATGGTGAAGAAAACACGGTCGGCAACCTGATCCTGCGCGTTCCGGCGCAACAGGCATCACCGACACAGCAATAAGCCCTGCACACCTTTTCCCGATGGACAGTATCTCGTGCTGTCCATCCCGTGTCTTCTGCCCTTTAATGCATGAAAAGCCTGTTTCATGCCCTGTTCCCACACTCCCCCTTCCACAAAACGCATTAATGCCTTGTTTTCTGAACCCATCCATAAACCCGAATAGGATTCGCAGACGAGAGGCCTGTTTTTCGGTGAATTCTTTACACTGAAACAGCATCCTCAAAGCAGGCACAACGCGCTTTCACCGCAGCAGAAACCTGCTCATGTCAACCCTACTGCACACTTTATAATTTAAAGTTATAATGCCAATAACGCTTTGTCATAAACATTATTCCAGAGAACCTTTTCTTCTTCGAAGAGACAAACCAATCAATTGACCGGATAGATTCGCTTCTGGCTCACACGACTTTAATTGCTCTCCAAAAAAGAACGTGTTCTGAATGTATGCCAACCCCATGTCCTTCGCAATCGCAGGACATTTTTCTTTTGTGGAAATATTGTTTTTTTAATAACAAAATTAATCGTCATTTTTAAGCGGAATGTTCACAAAAAAATTCAGTGCTGTCAGCGGTGAGGCCGGCGTTTCATGGCTGCCAACGAATAAAGACTGCTTCTGTCTCAATGCCACCGCCGAAGGTGTCGCCGGAAACAGGGTAGGCGTCGTGGACTCCCTCAGACTGAACTATCATTTTCAGACTATAACTGCTACCGAAAAAAGTGCTTTCGCATCCTTTTTTAAATCCAGTATTTATTATTTTTTGAAATATAAATTGTTACGTTTTCGTATTAAGGGCACAACAATTCAGACGACATATATCAACGATGCCCGTGATACATCCGCCATTTTGAGTCAAATCAAAAGCCGGAAAAACTTCCTTTATACACTCCCCAGCAGTGCATCTGGTCAAGCGTTGCTCTAGGAAAATGCTTGCCAACAGAGCAAAACCGATTTTATCTCACGGCTTGAAAAAGCTATCAATCAAAAGGTCTTTTTATGAAAAAATCCCTTCTAACTTTAATGGTTAGCCTTCTTTTCGTGCCCGCCTCTTCCGTCATGGCCGAAGACATCTACTACGACGGGTCCAACACCAGCATGCTGGCAACGGATCCGGCACAAAGCGAGCCCAATTCCCTTTTTCCGGTTTCAAGCCTTTCCGGCAATAATGTCACTGTAAACAGCGCTTCCATTGCCGGTTATGTATTGGGCGGTGTCACTACCAGTGGAACAAGCGTCTCGAATAACACCGTAACGCTTGACGCCAGTACAGTCGGCCGCTCGTATGGCGGCTACAGCACCAGCGGCAATGTCACGGCAAACTCCGTCAACATGACCGGCAATGCCTCTACAAGCGTGGTCTACGGTGGCAATACCGATACCGGTAATGCACAAGGCAACAAGGTTACCCTGACTGGCAGCAACGGGAACATGGTTTTCGGTGGCTACACCAATACCGGCACGGCCAGCGGTAACGTCAGCGAGCTGACGGGCGGGAGTATATCCAGTACCATGAGTGCCGGCCGCAGCGACACAGGCACAGTGCAAGGCAATACATCTATCGTGTCTGGCGGCAGTACTGTAACCGTTCTTTATGGAGGATGGCTCACCACCAGCGGCACGGCCGATAGCAATGCCGTCATCGTGACAGACAGCACTGTCAGAACACGCCTTTACGGCGCACACACCGATTCCACCGGTATTGTGTCAAACAACACGGTCACGATAACAAACAGTCTGGTGAGCTCTGGAACCAATTCGCAATCTATGGTTTATGGTGGACACAGCCTGGGTAATGCCGAAGTAAAAAACAACACTGTCGTACTGAAAAACAGTACAGTCGGCAACAGCGTTTACGGCGGACGCAGCGAAGCCCAGTCAGCACCGGTCACCGCCACGACAGGCGCAACAGGCAATACCGTTATCATACAGGACAGCAGGGTTGGCCTTTCCCAGGCCAGCAGTGCTTACGGCGGTTTCAGCAGCAATGGCAAGGCAGAGAACAATACCGTCACGATAATGGGTAATTCCCTGGTTGACCGGAATCTGATCGGTGGCTATATCGAAAACGGCACTGCCACGAACAATACCGTCAATTTGCAAGGTGGTGCAGTCAATGGTGATGTCTGGGGTGGTTATTCCCTTTTCCCCGCTACTGCGACCGATGTTTTCACAGGCAACACCCTGAACGTGAATACACGTTTCAATGTCGGCGGCACACTGGGCAACTTTGAAAACCTCAACTTCACGCTGCCCGTCGACATGCAGGCCAACCCGGGCGATGCTGTCATCACGGCAGGTGGCCTCAGCCTTGGAGGTGCCAGCACAGTCAAAAGCATTAATATCCTGCCAGGTACGACACCTTTCAAGGCAGGCGACACCATCAATCTGATCACTTCGGGCTCAGCCACTTCAGGAAGCCTTGCCAACAACTCCATCCAGAGCAAACAGGGGCTTTCCCTTCTCTACGACTGGGATCTCAACCTCACTGCCAATGCCCTGACTGCTTCTCTGGCTAACGCCACGGTCAATCCCCAGTCACGCTCCCTTCTGCTTGGACGGCTGGATGAAATGGCTCTCCTGAAGCAGGGAGGCGACCTGTTGGCAGGACAGGCTCTGGAAAACATGATCGCCAGTTCCAGAGACTGTTACAAGGGGTTTTTCGCCATGCAGGGCGGTACCAGCAAATACAAAACCGACCCGGATTTCACACTCGACAGTTTTAATGCCCTGGTCGGCTTGTCATGCGCAGTGAAACTCAAATCCGGCACCGATCTGTCCGGCGGCGCCTTCCTTGAAATTGGCACAGGCAGCTATAAGGGAGACCACGATTTCACCGAAGTCGGTGCCATCAAGACCAACGGGAACGTCAATTATTTCGGTGGCGGTGTATTGGGAGAAGCCAATTTCAACAATGGCTTTGCCATTGATGGCGCATTACGCATCGGACGCATCAAATCCGATTTCAAATCGGATTATTATTACAATGGACAGCGCGCCTCTTATGACGACACTTCCAGCACCTATTACGGCGCACACATCAGCGGCGTCTACAAATGGGCAATTTCCGATCAGGATTCTGTCAACACATATGCACGTTACAGCTGGGCTCATATTAACAGTGACAACGTCACGGTGTTGAGCGATCCATATCACTTTGACAGCATCACCTCCAGCCGTGTCCGTGTCGGTGCGAAATACGCCAGAAACACCAAAACCTTCATGCCATACGCCGGACTTGCCTATGAATACGAGTTCGATGGCAAGGAAGGCGGCACGGTTTACGGTTACCGCATGAAAGATCTTGATCTCGGTGGCAGTACCGTCGTTGCCGAGCTGGGCATGTCATGGCTTCCGACAGCCAATGACAATCTTCGCCTTAACGTCGCGCTTGAAGGTTTCCTCGGAAACCGGGAAGGTGTCATGGGATCGTTCCGGCTTAATTACCGGTTCTAGACAAAGCCGGCCACATATAAAAGGGATGCCATGGCATCCCTTTTTTGCTATCATGTTTTCCCTGATGTCTCACGACTTGCACTCATAACCGGCAAGATGAATTAGAACGCATCACGGAGTGTTTTAATCGCACTCATAAACGCCCGTCTGCATGAATCTGCCAGTTTCCTCGCAAAGCAAACGTACCTGCAAAAACCGTTTACAAGGCCATACGCTTTCGCAAACCCGTGCCTTCACATAAATCCTTACCCTTGACATGAACGTCAACAACACCAGTAAAACGCTTAAATGCGTCCTTCTTCCCCATCCTTTTTTCAACAGCCACAGACAGACTTGACCAATATACTACCCCCAAGTATAATAACATACTCCCCTACAGTATCAGGAATACGAACATGCCCCATAGTCCGGAAGAAAAAAAACGTGCTCTTGTTCGCGTTCGCCGTATACGGGGCCAGCTGGATTCGCTGGAACGTGCCCTTCTCGAAGGGGCTGAATGCGGCCCTGTTCTCCAGCAGCTTGCTGCCGTTCGTGGCGCCATCAATGGATTAATGGCCAGTGTGCTGGAAAGTCATTTGCGGGAAGAATTCACCCAACTGGGTGACGCGGGTGAGACACCTCAAAAATCCATTGATGACGTTGTTTCCCTCGTACGTTCCTATCTGCGTTGATTTACTTTTATCGCATTACTCTTTATATAAAGGGATTAATATGAAATCTCGTGCAGCCGTTGCATTTGGCCCCGGCAAACCTCTTGAAATCGTCGAGATTGACGTCGCTCCGCCACAAAAAGGCGAAGTACTGGTAAAAATCACCCATACCGGTGTTTGCCATACGGATGCATTTACCTTGTCAGGTGACGATCCAGAAGGTGTATTCCCCACAGTATTGGGCCATGAAGGTGCCGGCATCGTAGTAGAAACAGGTGAAGGCGTCACCAGCGTCAAGCCCGGAGATCACGTCATTCCACTCTATACGGCAGAGTGCGGTGAATGCCTGTTCTGCCAATCCGGAAAAACCAATCTGTGCGTGGCCGTACGGGCGACGCAGGGAAAAGGCCTGATGCCGGATGGCACAACACGCTTTTCCTATAATGGCAAACCTGTTTATCACTATATGGGCTGTTCAACATTCAGCGAATATACCGTGGTAGCTGAAGTATCACTGGCAAAGGTCAATCCGCAAGCCAATCACGAACATGTCTGTCTGCTGGGATGTGGGGTTACGACCGGTATTGGCGCCGTACACAATACAGCCAGGGTACAGGCTGGCGACTCGGTAGCCGTATTTGGCCTCGGCGGAATCGGCCTTGCCGTGATTCAGGGAGCAAGACAGGCAAAAGCCGGCCGCATTATCGCTATCGACATCAATCCGTCCAAATTTGATCTCGCCCGTCATTTCGGTGCAACTGAGTGCATTAATCCCAATGATTTTGACAAGCCTGTCCAGCAAGTGATTATTGAGATGACGGGCTGGGGCGTAGATCATTCGTTTGAATGCATCGGCAATGTCAACGTCATGCGTGCCGCACTGGAAAGTGCGCATCGTGGATGGGGACAATCCGTCGTTATCGGCGTGGCAGGTGCAGGCCAGGAAATCAGCACCCGCCCTTTCCAGCTTGTCACGGGCCGCCGCTGGCTTGGTTCGGCATTCGGTGGCGTCAAGGGACGCAGCCAGTTACCGGGTATGGTGGAAGATGCCATGAACGGTAAAATCGAGCTGGCTCCTTTCGTCACCCATACCATGCCGCTGGAACGGATCAATGAGGCCTTTGACCTGATGCATGAAGGCAAATCAATTCGCACCGTCATCCATTACTGAATCACAACCGGAATCAGGAGCGTAAATGCAGCCCATGCTCCTGATTTGCTGCAACACCACTCCGGCTTGTGAAGAAAACAGCAAACCATACAAACATTGCATTTTACCCATTGACCGTGTCTATTCTTTGCTATTTCGGGGCTTCTTTGATGAAAAAACGATCAGGAAGAGAATAACTGACTGCATTTTTTCGGATGACATACGGAAGTAAACAGACGAAAAATTTCATAACAGGCATTTATTGAAGAGTTTTTCTGCCGTTATGGACTCGTTCCGGATCAAGTATCGTTTCGGACATGCGGGGACAGGAGCGAATGGAAAACGGGATGTAATTTCGCCCCTTTTCAGAGTCCGCTGTCGCAGGCATCTCATGCTTTCAGCAAAGGCAATTCTCCAAGCATGCGTTTCATTTTAATGGCTATGCGCGGCATGAATTCGGCAACCGTCAGGCCGACCAGTTCATAATGTGCCGCGATATCGTTGATCACGCGGACGGCTTCCGCCATTTTCATGCCATCCTTTTCGACCCCGACCCCTGCGATGATTTCTGTCGGGTCGAGCACGTCCAGATCGAAATGGATGAGTACCTTCGACACACCAGTCGACTTCAGCCAGTCAAGGATGGCCTTGCTGTCTTTGGCCACGTCCGCAGGCGACAATCCTTTAATCCCGAGTTCCTGCTGGCGCTGCCTCATGCCCGTATCCCATGAGCGCAGCCCGACGATCAGGGCATTTTTTGCAGTTACCTTTCCCGGGAGCATCCGCATGATCTCGTCATCGCCCATGCCCAGACAGGCCATCAGCGCCATCGCATGGTACCCCTTGTATTCGTCGTATGGCAGGTTTACGTCCGGATGGGCGTCCAGCCAGACAATGGCGACATCATCCGGATATTTCGCCGCCAGATACGTGAACGGCACGACACTGACCGAACACTCGCCGCCGAGCGTCACGATTTTTTCCGGTGCATTTTCACGGACGATATCCAGAGCCGCTCCAGTCTGTTTCACGATGACCCTGCGCGCACTGATACCTTTTTCGACTGCCCTGTCTCTGATATCCAGAGAGACAGGAACCTCTGCCGTTATTGCCGTGCTCTGTGGCGCCAGCATTTTCAACAGTTGCGCTCCCAGAAAATACCCTTTTGAAGCATCTTCCGGCAAAAGATCCGGCATCCAGTGATCGACGATCCCACCCTGCCACTGCGGGTAAATGAGCCGCAAGACAGACATTTCACTTTTCATATCGGTATCTGTGACAGACGTTTTTTTCCGGTATAGGCATGAACGTATCTCCACATTAGTTTGTTTAACCAAAAAGGCGGCACAAGGCCGCCTTTCGATCTACTGTATTCCTTTGCGCGGCCTTACATGTTCAATGCCCGGCCATCGACTGCCAGCGCGGCTTCCTTCACCGCTTCCGAGAGCGTTGGATGGGCATGGCAAATGCGGGCGATATCTTCGGATGTGGCCTTGAAAGTCATCGCCATGACTGCCTCGGCAATCAGTTCGGACACCATCGGCCCGATCATGTGGATGCCCAGCACCTCGTCGGTTTTCGCATCGGCGACAATCTTGACGAACCCCTCCGTCGTTCCCATCGTGCGGGCACGTCCGTTCGCCATGAAAGGGAATACGCCTTTTTTGAACGAGACGTTTTCCGCCACCAGCTCTTCTTCCGTACGCCCCACCCAGGCGATTTCCGGATGGGTATAGACGACCCAGGGAATCGTCTTGTAATCGACATGACCGTACTTGCCAGCAATCCGCTCGGCGACAGCCGCCCCCTCATCCTCGGCCTTGTGAGCCAGCATCGGGCCACGCACCACGTCCCCGATTGCCCAGACGTTTTTCAGGTTCGTGCGGCACATGCCGTCAACCGCGACGAAACCGCGCTCATCCAGTTTCAGCCCAACCTTCTCGACGCCAAGCCCCTGCGTATGAGGCACGCGACCGATAGACACCAGCAACTTGTCGAACACGGCTTTCTCGACCTGTCCCCTCGCGTCGTCATATTCGATGGCAACGCCCTTGGGCATACGCCTGACTTTGCGGACGGTTGCGCCGGTCAATATCGTCAATCCCTGACGGGTCAGCTGTTTCTGCGCTTCCATCGCGACCTGACGGTCGGCACCGGAGAGCAGTTCCGGCTGCGATTCGAAAAGCGTCACATCCGATCCGAGACGGCGCCATACCGATCCCATTTCCAGCCCGACCACTCCGGCACCGATAATGGCAAAACTCTTCGGCACGTCGTTCAGGGACAGAACACCTGAATTGGACAAAACCCTTTCTTCATCAAACGGCAGGTTTGGCCATGCCCGCGGTTTGGAACCGGTCGCAATGATCACGTTAGTGCAGGTGAACTTCCGGGTTTCGTCACCGGTGACGGCAATGGTGTATTCCCCGTTTTCCAAACCCGCAAACGAGCCGGTGCCGTTGAAATAAGTGATCTTGTTCTTGCGGAACAGAAAAGCGATTCCGTCGTTGTTCTGGCGGACAATGGATGCCCGGCGCATCTGCATCCGTGGGATATCCATATCGACCCCGATGACATCCACGCCGAAATTCGCCAGTCCGTCTTTAGCCATTTCGTAATGTGCGGACGCTTCCAGCAAGGCCTTCGAGGGAATGCAACCCACATTCGTACAGGTGCCACCCAATGCAGGCTTTCCGTCTATCTTCCAGTCGTCGACACACACTGTTTTCATGCCGAGCTGGGCGGCACGGATCGCGGCGATATACCCGCCCGGGCCTCCGCCGATCACCGCTACATCGAAATCCACACTCATCTGATATTCCTTTCGTTTCCGGAAGAAAATTACAAATCCAGCAGCAGACGTGCCGGGTCTTCCAGCGTTTCCTTCATCGTCCGCAAGGCCAGCACCGCTTCACGCCCGTCGATCAGGCGATGGTCGTAAGACAGCGCCAGATAATTGATCGGCCGGATCACGATCTGGCCGTTTTCGACGACAGGCCTCTCCGTCGTGGCATGGATACCCAGAATGGCCGACTGCGGCGGGTTGATGATCGGCGTCGACAGCAGCGAACCGAAAACACCCCCGTTGGAAATCGAGAACGTGCCACCTGTGAGGTCGTCGAGCGTCAACTGGCCATCCCGCGCCTTGATCGACAGTTCATTGATTTTCTTTTCGATTTCCGCAATCGTCATCAGATCGGCATCGCGCATGATCGGAACGACCAGCCCGCGCGGGGAACTGATGGCAATCCCGATATCGTAATACCCGTGATAGACGATATCGTTCCCGTCAATCGAGGCATTCACGACAGGGAAACGTTTCAAGGCTGCAATCGCCGCCTTGACGAAAAAGGACATCAGGCCGAGCCGGACACCATGTTCCCTTTCAAACTGCTCCCCGAACTTGCGGCGCAAATCCAGCACCGGCTGCATGTTCACTTCATTGAAGGTCGTCAGCGAGGCCGTCTGCTGCTGTGACTGGATCAGGCGTTCGGCAACCCGTGCGCGCAAACGGCTCATCGGAACACGGTTTTCCGTGCGGTTCGTCGCCCCGTAAACCGTTTGCTGACCAGTCGAGCCGGATGGCGTATAAGGCGTTCCTGCCGGAGGAGCTACGCGGCGCGTCGCCTGCTCGATGGCTTTTTCATCCTCACCCAGATCGGTACCCTGTGCTTCCCATGCCCGTTCAACGTCTTTTTTCGTAACGCGCCCGTCCTTGCCGGTACCGACAACCGAGGTTTCATCCATGCCGAGTTCCGCCATCATGCGGGCAGCCGCAGGCATGACAATGCCGGATGGATAGTCCGCCGGATCAGGCATGTCGCGTTCACTGTCGAACGCAGCGATTTCCGCGTCTTCTTCCTTTTCCAGTTTTGTGGGCGGATCGACGGGAACCGGAGCCGATGTCACCGCTGCCACCGGTTCGGCCGCCGGTGCAGATGCAAACAGCTCCATTTCACGGGTTTGCGGCTGTACCGGTTTCGATTCTGCCGATGCCGTCGCCTCCGTATCCACCAGAGCGATCACCTCACCGGCCACGACGATGCTGCCGTCCCGTTTCAGGATCTGTGTCAGCACACCATTCGCCGGACAAGGCAATTCCAGCACGACCTTGTCCGTTTCGACATCAACCAGATTTTCATCCAGCGTAACCGCATCACCTGCCTGCCTGTGCCACTGCAAAAGCGTGGCTTCCGTTACCGATTCCGATAACTGTGGAACTTTCACTTCAAGAACCGCCATATTTTTTCTCCACTTGAAAAGTTTGGAGTCACATGTTCAAACGTCATTCAAACGTAAAGCGACCGTTATTCTTATTCTCTTTTTCAACGCACCAGCACCATATTTCCCATCTCGCCAAAAGCGGCATTCATCAGCTCTTTCTGCTGTGCCGAATGCTTCTGGAAATAGCCGACAGCCGGAGACGATGAGGCAGGACGGGCGGCAAAAGACAGCTTCTGTCCCGTTTGCAGGCAATCGAAAACCGGCTGAAGCAACTGCAACCATGCTCCCTGATTTTCCGGTTCATCCTGAATCCAGATCATTTCTTGTGCTTTCGGATATTTTTTCAGCTCATCCGCCAACAACTTGCCCGGGAACGGATAGAGTTCCTCGACCCTGAAAATCGCCACATCGTTCTTTTTGCGCTCGGTGCGCGCATGGACCAGATCGTAATAGATACGCCCGGTACAGAGCAAAACACGTTTGACCTTCTTCGCGTCAATATCCGTATCGACTTCACCGAGAACAGGCCTGAAAGACCCGTTAGCCAGTTCTTCCAGCGGGGAAGCGGCGTCCTTGTGCCGAAGCAGCGACTTCGGCGTCATGACGATCAGCGGCTTTCTCTGCATCCGGAGCATCTGCCTGCGCAGGACATGGAAAATCTGGGAAGCCGTTGTCGGCTGGACAACCGACATATTATTGTCTGCGCACAGTTGCAGATAACGCTCAAGGCGTGCGGAAGAATGTTCCGGCCCCTGCCCTTCATACCCGTGGGGCAGGAGCATGACCAGCCCGCAAATACGTCCCCATTTTGCCTCACCCGAACTGATGAACTGGTCGATGACCACTTGCGCACCATTGGCGAAGTCACCGAACTGCCCTTCCCAAAGCGTCAGCGTATTCGGGGCAGTCGTGGCAAAACCGTATTCGAACGCCAGTGCCGCTTCTTCCGAAAGAGGCGAATTGATGACCGTAAAGCTGGCCTGATCCTTTGAAACGTTCTTCAATGGCACATATTTGCCCGCTCCGGAAATGACCCGCTCCTGATCGTGCAGGACGGCGTGACGGTGTACGAAGGTGCCACGCTCGGAATCCTCACCTGCGAGCCTGACCGAAAAACCGGCCGACACCAGCGATGCATACGCCAGATGTTCCGCCATCCCCCAATCGACCGGCAATTCGCCCCTGCCCATCCGGGCACGGTCGTGAATGACCCGTTCCACCAGCGGATGCAGGGTCAGCCAGTCCGGCATCGTCGTAATGCGCTCGGAAAGGCGTTTCACTTCAGGAATCGGCATCGCCGTATCGACATCTTCCGACCAGCCCTGCTTTTGCAGGATCGGTTGCCATTCAATGGCAGACTGGCTCTTCATGTTCGAAATGACCGGGTTGACAATCGGCGTACCGGCATCCATCCGTGCACGATAACCGGCAACCAGCGCATCGGCGTCCGCTGGCTGGATAACCCCCTGCCTGACCAGCCTGTCAACGTACAGGCTGCGTACACCCGGATGGGTCGCGATTTTCTTGTACATCAGCGGCTGGGTCATGGCAGGCGTATCCTGCTCGTTATGGCCCAGCTTGCGGTAGCAGACGATATCGACCACCACGTCTTTCCTGAATTCCATCCGGAAATCCAGCGCGATCTGCGTCGCCAGCACGACCGCTTCCGGATCGTCGCCGTTCACGTGCAAAATCGGTGCCTCGATCATCTTCGCCACATCCGTGCAATAGAGCGACGAACGCGATTCGCGCACGTCTGACGTGGTAAAGCCGATCTGGTTGTTCAGAACGATATGCACCGTACCGCCCGTGCTGTAACCCCTCGTCTGCGCCATGTTCAGCGTTTCCATGACAACGCCCTGACCGGAAAAAGAGGCATCCCCGTGCACCAGCACCGGCATGACCTGCGAGCCGTCGGGATCGTCACGATGGAACATGCGCGCCTTGGCGGAACCTTCCACGACCGGATCGACGATTTCCAGATGTGACGGGTTGAACGCCAGCGACAGGTGCACCGGGCCCCCCGGCGTCGAAATGTCGCGTACGAAACCCTGATGGTATTTCACGTCTCCGGCAGGCAATTCAATATCCGGCAAACCGCCTTCGAATTCGGCAAACAAGTCGTTCGGCATCTTGCCCATGATATTGACGAGTACGTTCAGCCGCCCGCGGTGCGCCATGCCCAGCACGATTTCCTGTATGCCTTTCGACCCCGCCCGCTGGATCACTTCGTCCAGCGAGACAATGAAACTTTCCCCGCCTTCCAGCGAAAAACGCTTCTGCCCGACATAACGCGTATGCAGATAGCGTTCCATGCATTCGGCAGACGTGACCCGTTCGAGGATATGACGTTTCTTTTCCGGAGAAAACGACGGGGTGGCCTGAATCGATTCCAGCCGTTCCTGCATCCAGCGCTTTTGCGCATGATCGGTGATATACATGAATTCCGCGCCGATGGAACGGCAGTAGGTTTCACGCAGCATTTGCACCAGCTCGCGCAAGGTGGCCGTTTCACGCCCGAACCAGGTATTGCTGATATTGAACACCAGATCCATATCGGTGTCGGTGAAACCGTAGAAAGACGGTTCCAGTTCCGGAATC
>JAHYZB010000099.1:0-472 GCA_019424645.1 Oxalobacter formigenes | reverse complement strand
TGCCGTTCCAGCGGATCGAGTTTCGCCCAGTAGGTGCCAAGGAACCGGTAAGCCGCCGTCATCTGTTGCGCGGCGATACGCTTGCGATCCAGTTCGGCATTGCCTTTGGGGACGAGGATCTTGAATGGGGAATGTTTTGCCCGTTCCGCATACGCTGCGACGACCGGGCCATGCCTGATATCCGAACGGTTACTGCCGTCTACGGCAGGCACGTTTTGCATTGAATTGAAATAAGCCCGCCAGTTTTCCGGCACATTGGCGGGATTGTCCAGATACGCCTCGTAAAGCTCCTCGACATAAGGCGCGTTGCCTGCGAAGAGATACGAATTGTCGCTGTATTCCTGCATCATGTTGATACCCTCCTTTACGAGCGGGTCTGGAAACAAACGATTCTTAAATGCGCCATTTCCCGTCGCCTTGGCCTGCCTTTTGAACAGGCCGAACCCCGGTATTTCTGCCGATATGGCTCAGG
>JAHYZB010000098.1:14879-18425 GCA_019424645.1 Oxalobacter formigenes | reverse complement strand
AAATTGACCAGATCAGGATCAGCCTGCCACTTGAAAACAGGCTCGCCGCAAGGAGCCATCACAGATGCAATAAGATACCGCCCATCAGCCAAAAACGGCACTGTTTCCTGTTTTGATGCCAGCTCGAAACGTGAGTGCTGAATAATCGACTGAACCAGTCCATGCGTGACGGCCATCACGTCAACATGTGTAAAAGGCAGTTGGTCGACCGCATACAAACCGGGAGCCACTGTAAACCTGACATTATCGGCCAGAATCAGTGCTCCAAAACGGTCTGAAATCGCCTCAATCAACTCTGGCGATAGCGTGCCGGAAGGAATGGAAAAACGTGTCCATGCAAGAATCGGAATAGCGACCAGCAAAACATGATATTCCCTGTCGTCCACCTGAATGAGCGCCGACTCACTGAGTGCTTCAACCACTTCGAGCAGACAGTTATAGGCATCCATATCCGATGAAAACAGATATTCGATAGCATCGTTCAAAACAGACTGTTTTTTCGCATGCAACAATCTGGAAACGAGCGATTCCATTTTTTTCCGGCAAAATTCACTCTCCAGAAGACTGGAAGCATGAAACATTTCCAAAGCCAGTGAGACAAGACGCTGGCTATCTGCACAAAGTCTGGAAGATCCGGTTCGAGATAAACGACGCATGATATTTACATTGAGGCGACAGAACTTGTTATTGTAGTGGATTTTTCACGGCCTATCACCCTGAACAGTACAGGGAATACAAGTTAAATTACCAATGGGAAACGCCATCGGGCCATCGGGAACAAAAACAGGGAAAACAGGAATGAAAAGATGGCATCTCCAAGGGGATTCGAACCCCTGTTCCCACCGTGAAAGGGTGGTGTCCTAGGCCTCTAGACGATGGAGACACAATCTTCAGTCTGCTTTACTTCATTTGGTGGAGGTAAGCGGGATCGAACCGCTGACCTCTTGCATGCCATGCAAGCGCTCTCCCAGCTGAGCTATACCCCCAATGCAGAAAGAAGATTATAGCAAATTTTTTTATAGTTTGACAATCCAAATTATAAAACACGGAAGTGTCAGCTATGCACAACATTTTGAGAGAACATAAAACCGGTATCAAGACTTTCAGCCAATAAAAAGGGAACCGGAGCAAACGCCCTGGTTCCCGCCAATCGGCAATGTTGAATTATGCTTACAGGTTCTTCAAACGTGACAAAACCGTTTCTCTTCCAAAAAGACAAACGACCGCATCAATAGAAGGCGTATGCAACTGTCCGGTCAGAAACAGGCGTAAAGGCATCGCAACCTGAGGCATTTTCAGCTTGCTCTCTTTCAAAACACCCTTCATCATGACTTTAAGCGCTTCCCTGTCCCATTCAATCGTTTCGATATGGGTCGCATATTCCTTCAGGGCAGCACGAGCTTCATCAGTCAAATGTTCCCGAACCAGTTCCGGGTCCGGATCAGGTTCCATATAAAACATCAGTGATGCATTCGCCAATTCATTAACCGTATTGACGCGATCCTTCATCAGGCCGATCACATCCTGCAATGCCGGCCCCTGATCAAGCCTCACACCCATTTTTTCCAGTTCTGTGCGAACCAGCGCTTCCAGACGGGCATTATCCGCTTCACGAATATAGTGATTGTTCAGCCAGTTCAGTTTTTCTGTATTGAACTGGGCAGCGGAAGACGAAAGATGATCGAAATCGAACCACTCGCAAAATTGATCCATCGAAAAAACTTCGTCATCACCATGACTCCACCCCAGACGGGCCAGATAATTCAACATGGCCTCGGGCAAATAACCGGCAGCAGGATATTCCATAACCGAAACTGCACCATGTCGTTTGGAAAGCTTTTCGCCATCGTCACCCAGAATCATCGGCAAATGAGCGTACTCAGGCAAAGGCGCATTCAAGGCTTTCAGGATATTGATCTGGCGAGGAGTATTGTTTACATGATCATCACCGCGGATCACGTGCGTAATTCTCATGTCCCAGTCGTCAACCACCACACAGAAATTATACGTTGGCGTTCCATCGGAACGGGCAATGATCAGGTCGTCCAGCTGGCTGTTTGAAATCGTAATTTCGCCTTTGACGCGATCGTTCCAGGTAACATCGCCTTCCTTTGGATTCTTGAAGCGTACAACAGGATTTCTGCCTTCCGGTACAGCAGGAAGTGTCTTGCCGGGTTCAGGGCGCCATGTACCGTCATAGCGGGGACTTTCGCCTGCTGCCTTCTGTTTTTCACGCATGGCTTCGAGCTCTTCATGCGAACAATAACAGTAATAAGCGGCCCCATCTTTTAACATCTGATCGATAACTTCCCGATAACGATCCATGCGCTTCATCTGATAGAAAGGGCCTTCATCATGCTGCAGGCCAAGCCATTCCATTCCGTCAATAATCGCTTGCACAGCCTCCGGAGTGGATCTCTCCACATCAGTATCTTCAATCCGCAAAACAAACTGACCGCCGTGATGGCGGGCATAAGCCCAGGAGTATAAAGCCGTACGGGCTCCCCCCAAATGCAGAAAACCGGTCGGACTTGGTGCAAAACGAGTTCTTACAGTCATGATGAAAAGATAAAAAGAGAACGAAAGGCATATTTTACCGCGTCAGAAAGATTCTATGCGAATATTGCGCTCGCATAGAAGAAAAAGCTATAAGTATGGAATTTTCTACATCCCAACTGGATAGTTAACTGGTCTGTTCCCTGAAATTAGCATTATCAAGCAGTGAGTTTGATCAAAATATAAAGGTATAGAAAACGTTAAACAGAAGAAAAGTTCATAGGATTTCTAAAAGAAACCTAAAGAGTTTATTCTTTTATGAAGTTGTATAGAAAAACATATAATAGTAGATTTTGCTTAATGTTGTGCCTAAGTTAATTTAACAAATTTGCTTGACTTGGAAATATAATAAAGACGAAGATGCTGACATATGAGTTCGCCCATCCCAAAGAAAAGATTGTCGTTTGGAAAGATTTTACAGAACTTATGAAAATGGCTTTTGAACGAAAATGAAATCTTCTTTTGATTCTAGGTCGTACACTGAGCCAACTGTTATGATTATACAGTATGATCACAGCTTTCGTGTATTGTGCTTATTGAACTCAATTAATAACAAACAAGGTATTAGATATCTGGCAAAAAGGAAAAAGAGTTTCAGAGAAACTGCATTTACAAAGTCTGTGTAGTTGAAAGAAGGTAATTACCTTCGTTTACACTCGAAATATCATAATCATTTATGGTGGAACCATAATTTTTTCTCATTCAAGACATTTATGACTGTAAGATTTAAATAATTACGCTGATTAATGAATATACGATCAATACCCAGTTATGCATTGTGAGTGAAAAATCTGTGTTCACTCATTATCAAAAACTGCCTGATGTTATTAAAATTATCCTTAGAATAATAGCGCACATTCAAAGTAACAATGGTACTGAATTTCTTTTTGTTACCCTGTAAGTAAAAATCAATTGTTTCGAATTGTATTATGAAAATATTACTAGTTTTCTTGGGGAAATTTGTGGAACGAAGTGGTGGCATGGAAAGAG
>JAHYZB010000098.1:0-14855 GCA_019424645.1 Oxalobacter formigenes | reverse complement strand
TATGTTGTGAATTTGCCAACCATATGGTGGAGGTAGGATATCAGGTGACGATTTTATATTACTCACCTAGAGATGGACGTTCCTTTTATCCACTGTTACCAAAAGTTGAATTTATAAATTTAATGTCCAGAGTAAAGAAGAAACCAAATAATAAACGTATGCCGCTATGGATGAAATGTATTCGAGAAATAGTGAGAATATTCAGTAAGGAAACTATCAAAAGCTGGAATCAAAAATGGGAAGCACGTTTCTTTCAAGATGGAATAGAAGCATTTTTTGAGGATGAAAAACCACAAATCATTATATCTTTTGACCTCAAGTCAACAAGTTTTCTAGTACTTGGTATGAGAAAAAAGAAAATACCCCTTATTACAATGCTCCATTTTAATCCTGATGAGATTTTCGATGGTATTACCTCATTTGAGAAGAAAGGACTTACTGAAAGTTCCTTGGTACAAGTTCTTACACCATCTTTTAAAGAGAAAGTAAAAGAAATTTCTCCGAAAAGTGAAGTTATATGCATTCCTAATATGGTACCGTCTTATATAGAAACTGCAAATCTATCGTGTCACAAAGATACTTATAAGATAATAAATGTTGCGCGTTTATGCATGAAACAAAAAAGGCAACATCTATTAGTAGAAGTCTTTTCAAAATTAACAAAAGAATTCCCTAATTGGATATTAGAATTGTGGGGAGAAGAACAAGATAGGGACGATTATACAAAAACGCTAAAAAAACAAATCAGCGATTACAACTTGCAAAGTACTGTTTTTCTTAAAGGAACAAAGAAAGATGTATTACCTCTATATCTTGAATCCGATATATTTTGTTTCCCAAGTGCATATGAAGGATTTTGATTGGCTTTAACAGAAGCGATGAGTGCAGGCTTGCCTGTTGTCGCATTCAAATCATGTCCTCCAATGGAAGAGATCGTCTTAGATGGGATAACCGGACTCCTTGCGGATGATGGCGTAGATGCATTAGCAGAAAAGTTAAGAATTTTAATGTTGAATCAAGAAAAGAGAATAGAGTTGGGAAAAAATGCCCATCTGGCAATGCAGCAATATTCTCCGGAGAAAGTATGGCAAAAATGGGAATCAGTTATACAAGAACAAACAAAGTAGTCAAACTAAGATAAAGATCTTTTTATTATTTTTCTATTTCATGGTTATTGCAATAGTTGTAAATTAATGAACGTCTCCTGTCTGCCTTTGAAAAGCATGTTCACTGCGGATTTCTTTTCAAAGGCATTTTGACTGCTACGTCAGAGTTAAAAATGTCATCGGTTTTTATTTAAGAAACATTAATGTAATAAAAAGTGTCCAATTCTATTGCAAAACATTTCTACGTATACCGTCACCTATAATTTTCACGAGAACATTTATCAAAATATAGGCATTCATGCACGATATCTTATCTCGCATTGCCCCTTTTCAATGTCTTTATGATCCAGCTCGCCATAGATATACTTTTTTATCTCCGTCTTTCATATCAACAAATCACAGAAAATCCCAATTCAGTATGTCTCAGTTTATAAAAAATAGATAATAATAACATCCTAAATATTGAACAATTTTATTTTCCGAAGATAGTACTTTCAACGTTTTCGTTATTACATTGAATCAAGATTTGCGTTTAATTTGCAAATACCGCGTAGCCGCTTTTGAAAATACTTGAAAGTTCCCATGTAACAAAATAAACATAAAAACATCCGCATGGCTTTCGCACATGCGGATGTCTGTTCAGTCGCAGCCTGAAAGGCTACATTCTGCCGATCAGGAGAACATTTTGATCGTTTGCAGAGCTGTCTGGTAAACCCCCCAGAGCAGAGGAATACCAACGATCAGCCAGCAGATGATCATGGAACCTGCAGAAGTCGGAGTTGCTTTAGGAACAACACCGGAAGCCTGGGCAGCCATAACCTTGTCTTCCAGTTCAGCTTTTGCAGCCTTGACTTCTGCTTCAGTCATGTAGTACTTGCTGTTGACCGGGCGGATTGCCAGAGCAAAGAAGAATTCAACGATCAGGAAACAAGCCATGATGTACAGGGTAACGGAATATGCCTGAGCTTTGGCAACACCAGCATTCAACTGTACGTCACGAATGATGTTGATGAGCAATGGAGACAGCAAACCGGCAGCAGACCATGCAGTCAGCAGACGACCGTGAATAGCGCCGACGAACTGGGTACCGAACAGGTCGGCCAGGTATGCAGGAATGGTCGAGAAGCCACCACCGTAGAAAGAGATACAGATACAAACTGCACACAGGAACAACAAAAGGTTCAGTGAAGAAGCCAGTGTTGGAATGGAAGCGTACAGGATTGCGCCAACGATGGAGTAGATGAAATAAACTGTTTTACGACCCAGTTTATCGGACAGTGATGCCCAGACAACACGACCACCGATGTTGAACAGTGAAAGCAGACCGGTGAAACCGGCGGCGATCATCGCAACCTGACCTTTTTGTGCATCGGTCAACTGGTCGAATGGAACGCCTGGCATATGGATCAGGTTACCTGCAAACACTTCCTGCAGCAGCGGGGAAGCCATGGACAGAACACCGATACCGGCAGCCACGTTTAAGAAAAGCATGAACCAGCAGCACCAGAACTGAGGTGTTCTGACAGCCTTGCTGGTATTAACGTTAAAGGCAGAAGCTTCAATCAGGCCACCGTGACCGTCGTCAACCATATTACCGGTATTGACAGGAACATAACCGGCTGGTTTGTAACCCGGAGGGGAAACACGGATCGTGAAGCAGCCCAACAGCATCATGATCGTATAGCAGATAGCCATGATGAAGAAAGCCTGGGTCAGACCAACAGAGGTAGGAGTAGCGAAAACAGCCATCAGTTTCTGTGCCAGAGGAGCGCCAACCATAGCGCCGCCACCGAAACCACCGACAGCCATACCCGTTGCCATACCGACACGGTCAGGGAACCATTTGATCAGTGTTGAAACAGGGGTGATGTAACCGAGGCCAAGACCGATACCGCCGATAACTGCGGAAAGCCATGCGATCCACAACTGGTGCGTCGCGGTAGCAACGGACATCATGAAGAAGAAGAAGCAGAAACATACGCAGGAAGCGAGACCGCATTTGCGTGGACCAACATGTTCCAGCCAGTTACCGAGAATAGCGGTTGTCGTACCGAGCATGAAGAACAGAATGCCGAACACAACGCTACACATAACGACTTTCCAGTCGCATTCAGTAGTAAACAATTGAGCGAAGAAACTCATGTCCGCAGGACATGCCAGAGATTTACCGAGACCCTGAGATACGCCAACCAGTTTGGACATTGGCAGCCAGAAAACCGACATACCATAGCCCATACCGACGCACAGATGGATCATCAAAGCGGAAGTAGGCACAAGCCAGCGATTAAAACCTTCGCCAGCAACCGTGTATTCCTTCCCGAGCGATTTCAATAAAGACATACTCTACTCTCCTAGAAAAAAAACTGAAATCTTTAATTCGCGGGGTTACACGCCGTCAAAACACACTAATTTGAAGTATTTATTGTTGAAATTATCAATACGCATTAATAAAAAAGTTCCGACGCAGCATAATACCATTGCAAAAAGAGGTAGGCTATAAGCAATTTTTTGCATATATTTCCTCTCGATCTGGGTTACAATATCCCCATGTATAAAGTTTCAATAGAACCTCACTGGCGGATTGCCCGCGGCAAAAAGCCCTCGATGGACACAGCCATGCTGTTGCGCCTTTTGGGAGCTATTCAGTCTGAAGGTGCTATCTTGCAGGCAGCCCGGAATCTGGGCCTGTCTTATCGCCATGCGTGGGGTCTGTTGCGAGAGGCTGAATCCCTCTTCGGAGCACCTCTTCTGGAAAAACACCGTGGGCGTGGTACAACACTTACCCATTTTGCAACAACTTTATTGTGGGCTGAACGGCGGATTGCTGCCCGTCTGTCCCCGACACTGGAAAGCCTTTCTTCCGAACTTGAAACCGAACTCTCCAAAAGTGTACTTGGAAACAACCGATCCATGCGTTTGTGCGCCAGCCATGGCTTCGCCGTATCTACTCTGATGGAAAGCATCAATCATGCAGAACTTCCTATTGAGCTGCGCTATCAGAACAGCATGGAATCTATTGCGGCACTGGCACAGGGCGATTGCGAAATAGCCGGTTTCCATTTGCCCGTCGGTGTATATGAAGACAGTGTCTTGCAGCTGTATTTGCGCTTTCTCTCGCCTGAAGATCATTGCCTGATTCATCTTGCCAATCTCAAACAGGGTTTGATGATCGCGCGGGGCAATCCGAAAAGAATCCTGTCGTTTCAGGATCTGACACGACCTGACGTTCGTTTCGTCAACCGCCAGATCGGTTCCAGCACCCGACGGGTGCTGGAAATCCTGCTGCAAAAAAACAGGATCGATTCCGGCGACATCAACGGTTTTGAAACAGCCGAGTTCACCCATGCCGCTGTTGCCGCTTATATTGCCAGCAATATGGCTGATGTGGGATTTGGCGTCGAAACGGCAGCACATCGTTTCGGTCTGGATTTTGTTCCTCTGGTGGAAGAACGCTATTTCTTTGCAGTTGCAAAAGAAACACTGGAAAGCAATACCTTAAAAGAAATGCTCGGCATCATCCGCAGCGAAGAATATATGCACGAGGTCAACCAGCTCGGCGGGTATGACGCCACCGAAACCGGTGAGATTCTGACAGTCGACGAAGTCTTCAAACTCGCCGACGCCTGATCGTTTTTATTCCGCTTTGACGATTGGCGGGAACAGCCCTGACGTATCCTTCGGTTTCAATGCCACTTTTGCAGCCAGCCTGCAGGCAATATCCCTGAATATCCCTGCCATCAACCCATTCGGTTCAGCGGCAACGACCGGTTTTCCGCTGTCTGTCTGTTCCCGGACAGCAATATTCAATGGAATTTCTCCGAGCGAATCGACACCATACGCTTCACTCATCAGTTTGCCGCCATCCTTGCCGAAGATATGCTCGATCTGCCCGCAATGTGAACAGACATACGAACTCATGTTTTCAACAATACCCAGAACATCGACGTTCATTTTCTGGAACATCATCAAGCCTTTTTTGGCATCGAGAACGGCCACATCCTGTGGCGTTGTCACGACAAGGGCTCCCGTCAAAGGCGCCTTTTGCGACAGGGTCAGCTGGATGTCACCCGTGCCGGGAGGCATGTCGATCAACAGGTAATCCAGATCCTGCCATCTGGTCTGCTGCAATAGCTGCATCACGGCCTGAGTGATCATTGGTGCACGCCAGGCCAGCGGCTGAACCGAATCCATCATGAAACCAATCGACATCAGTTGCAATCCATACTGAATGACCGGATCCATATTTTTGCCGTCGGACGAAACCGGCTTTTCGGATATTCCCATCAGGCTCGGCTGTGATGGACCGTAAATATCGGCGTCCAGAATACCGACACGAGCGCCTTCAGCTGCCAGCGCCAGCGCAAGATTGGCCGTAGTAGTCGATTTTCCCACACCACCTTTTCCCGACGAGACGGCAATGATGTTTTTAATGCCCGGCAATGGCTTGACGCCCCGTTGTACTTCATGCGTGAGAATTTTTGTCGCAATATCGACATGAATGCTGCCGATTCCATCGATTTTTTGCAATGCAGCCGTGACACGATTTACGATGAATTCATGCAGGCTTTTCGCAGGATACCCCATCTCGATTGTCAGTGAGACGTTTTTTCCGTCGATCCTGACATTTTTAAGGTATTTTGCGCTGACATAATCCATCTTGAGATTGTCATCGATTACCGTTGAAACGGCCTGATTAATAGCTTCTGGCGTAATGGACATTTCTTCCCCTTTCTTTTGCACAGGAAGTCTAACCCAATTACACAAAAGATGCCCGTTTCCTGCTTCAAGACTGGTAGAATGTTCTTTTACCGTTCATTTTCACTTATTTATCATGTCACGAAAGCTGTTTGTCACCACTGCCCTGCCTTACGCTAACGCACCGTTTCATATCGGACACATCATGGAATACATCCAGGCCGACATCTGGGTCCGTTTCCAGCGAATGCAAAAAGACGATGGGAAGCAACGTGAAGTCCATTTCGTTGGTGCTGACGACGTCCATGGCGCACCGATCATGATTGCCGCAGAAAAAGCCGGTAAAACACCACAGGAATTCGTCGCCGAAATCGCAGCAGGCAGAAAAGCGCCTTTAAACGGATTCCTGATCAGCTTCGATAACTGGCATTCGACTGACGGTCCGGAAAATTACGAACTGTCGCGTGAAATCTATCGCCGCCTGAAGGCAAAGGGTCTGATCGTATCCCGCACCATCGAACAATTCTTCGATCCGGTCAAGGAAATGTTCCTGCCAGACCGATATATCAAGGGCGAATGTCCGAAATGCGGCGCAAAAGACCAGTACGGCGACACCTGTGAAGTCTGCAGCACGGTTTACGCCCCGACCGAACTGAAAAATCCCTATTCCATCCTGACCGGTGCCACACCAGTCATGAAACAGTCGGAGCACTTTTTCTTCCGTCTGTCCGACCTGCAGTGTACTGAATTCCTGAAAGAATGGACATTGGGCAATGTTGACGGTCATCCACGCCTGCAACCGGAAGTCGCCAACAAGGCCAGGGAGTGGCTGCAAGGCAAGGACGGAGAGGAAAACGCCCTCTCCGACTGGGATATCAGCCGTGACGCCCCTTATTTCGGCATTGAAATCCCGGATGCGCCGGGCAAATATTTTTACGTCTGGCTCGACGCGCCAGTCGGATATCTTGCCTCTCTGAAAAACTATTTCAGCAAAAACGGCGGCGATTACGACGCTTTCATGGCCGATCCGGAAACCGAGCAATATCATTTCATCGGCAAGGACATCATTTATTTCCATACTCTGTTCTGGCCTGCCATGCTGCATTTCGCCGACATGCGTGTCCCGAACAATGTTTACGTTCACGGTTTCATCACCGTTGGCGGTGAAAAAATGTCCAAATCGCGTGGCACCGGCATTTCGCCATTGCGCTATCTGGACATCGGGATGAATCCGGAATGGCTGCGTTATTATCTCGCTGCCAAACTGTCCGACCGTGTCGAAGACCTCGACTTTACCGGTGAAGATTTCATCGCCCGCGTCAATGCGGATTTGATCGGCAAATACGTCAACATCGCCAGCCGTGCGGCCGGATTCATTACCAAACGCTTCGGCGGGAAACTGGCATCCGGATGGGCATCAAAAGACATACCCGTTCTGGATACTCTCCGTGCCGCTGCCCCCGAAATCGCCAAACTTTATGAAGCACGCGAATTCGGCAAGGCCCTGCGTCAAATCATGCATCTTGCAGATGACGTCAACGCTTACGTCGATGAAAACAAGCCCTGGGTTCTTGCGAAAGATCCGGAAAAAACCGAAGAACTGCATCAGGTTTGTACCCGCCTTCTGGAAGCATTCCGTCTTTTGACCATTTACCTGAAACCGGTTCTGCCCGCTATCGCGGAAAAGGTTGAAGCATTTTTGAGCCTTCCATCTCTCGAATGGTCAGATGTCACGAAGCCATTGACCGATGGTCATGCCATCAATCCATACGAACATCTGATGCAACGTGTTGACGACAAAATGCTGGAAGCTCTCTTCGATGCACCTCAACCGGCTGCCGAAACAGCTCCGGCAGAAGAAAAATCCGAACCGGCTGTCGAACCGCTCGCCGAACAAATCACGATCGACGATTTCACCAAAGTCGATATGCGTATCGCCAAAATCGTCGATTGTGGCCTTGTCGAAGGCGCAGACAAGCTGCTGCGTCTGTCAGTCGATGTCGGAGAAGGCAAACTGCGCAATATCTTTGCCGGCATCCGCTCTGCTTACAAACCGGAAGACCTTGTGGGCAAACTGACGGTGGTCGTCGCCAATCTGGCGCCACGCAAAATGAAGTTCGGAGTGTCCGAGGGTATGGTCATGGCCGCTTCCGGAAAAGACGATTCCGGCATTTATATTCTAGAGCCCTGGCCTGGCGCCAAACCGGGCATGCGATTGCGATAAGGTTGAATATGAAAATCGTCGTCAGGGAAGCTTCCATCGAAGATACCCGTTTAATCGCCGATTTGACGAGAAAATCCTGGGCGGGAAAATGCCCGCCCACTGCGCAAGGCCACCGGGATACCTGGGTCAACGTCAATGAAGATTTGCATACTGGCGGCGCTTTTATCCTGACGGTTGACGACATGCCTGCCGGTTCTCTCCGGTGGGTGCCGCTGGATGAGGATGATCATATCTGGAAAATCCGGCGGCTGGGTCTGATTCCCGCTTTTTGCGGCAAGAAACTCTCCCAGCACCTGATCGAGGCCATTATTCACCATGCACAGCTGTGTGAAATAAACGAACTACGTCTTTATCTGCACCTTTATCTCGAACCACTGACCAGCCTGTATGAGGCTTACGGTTTCGAGCTGGCGCCGGAAATTGAGTTTTCCACGCGCAATACCCTGGAACCTCCTCCGATCATGATGAGAAAAGTCCTTGATATTTGAATAGGTGCGACAGGGCAAACCCTGCTTTAATGACACGATCTGACGATAACTGGCAAACCAGTTTTTATGGACACATTCATTTAAACGAATAGCACGCGACAATGATTCAATTCAGGCTCCTGAGTAATTATTTATCCGAACTGGATGCACAAATGAAAGACTGGCAGATCAAAAACCCGGTTCTGCCCGAAACTGAAAAAAAAGGGGAATTGCCGGTTCTGCGAAAAATTCCTGCAAACCATCTTCCTTTCCAGCTGAAAAAGGGAAGCAGCAAACCCTTACCCAAATCTTCGCACTGATTCTAGCGGTTTTATGGCAAATTCTTCACACGACGTTATGGCAGCATCCCAAGCGGATAATCCCGATTCCTCTGCCCGTCCGGAAAATAATGACGCCATTGCCCGTCTTTATGGCGAGTCCGTGCTGGAAATGCCAAATGATCTGTACATACCTCCTGAAGCACTGGAAGTTTTTCTTGACGCTTTTGAAGGCCCTCTGGACTTTCTGCTATACCTTATCCGGAAACAGAACTTCAATATCCTGGACATTCCGATGGCCCAGCTGACGCTTCAATACCTGCAATACGTCGACCGGATCCGTTCCCAGAAACTCGAATTGGCTGCCGAATACCTGCTGATGGCTGCATTGCTCGTTGAAATCAAATCGCGCCTGTTGCTGCCGAAGGTCAAAACCATTTCAGATGAAGAACCCGAAGATCCGCGTGCCGAACTGGTCAGGCGGCTGCTGGAATACGAAAGAATGAAACTGGCTGCCCAGACTCTGGATCAGCTTCCCAAAATGGGCGATGATTTTTTCCTGACACAGGCCCTGGTTGCAAAAAATACAGAACGGCTATGGCCAACTGTTTCTGCCAGCGAACTGCAGGAAGCGTTTGCCGAAATCATCCGTCGCGCAAAACTGACGACGAAACATACCGTATCCAAACAGGAATTGTCTGTCCGCTCTCATATGACATCCATCCTGCGACAGTTGCGCGATGTCCGGTTCGTTGAATTTTACGATCTGTTCGAGACGTCTGAAGGCGTTGCCGTTGTCATCGTGCACTTTCTGGCTCTTCTGGAACTTGCAAAAGAGACATTAATTGAAATAACCCAGGTTGAATCGGGCGCACCGATCTATATAAGGTTGACCCAGTACCACGATTGAGATCAGAATAATACTTTTGCCGTTGGCAAACACTTTTTTTGCTTTTTCCATTAACCATTTTCCAAACTGCCGGCACATCATGAAAGTAGTTACCACCATAGAAGAGCTCCGCAACCAGTTACGCGGACAATTGCGCACCGCCTTCGTTCCCACCATGGGAAATTTGCATGACGGCCACCTGTCACTGATGCGACTTGCCAAAAAACACGGCGATCCTGTCGTCGCTTCCATCTTCGTCAATCGCCTGCAATTCGGCCCGAATGAAGATTTTGACACCTATCCACGTACATTCAAGGCAGACGTAGAAAAACTGGAAAAAGAAGGAGTGTACGTTCTGTTTGCGCCGACTGAAAAAGACATGTATCCCGTTCCACAGGAATTCCGTGTCCAGCCGCCACAGGAACTCGCCGACATTCTGGAAGGCAAATCCCGTCCTGGGTTTTTCCACGGAGTGACGACCGTATTGCTGAAACTCTTTTCCTGCGTCAATCCATCCGTTGCCATCTTCGGCAAAAAGGATTACCAGCAGCTGATGGTCGTCCGCAATATGGCCCAGCAATTTGCGTTGCAGACCAAAATCATTGCTGCCGAAACATGGCGTGCAGATGACGGGCTGGCTCTTTCTTCCCGCAATACCTACCTGTCAAAGGAACAGCGTCAGGAAGCGCCGAACCTGTACAAAACCCTGCAAAACATCGCTGAAAAAATGCACAGTGGTTACCTGGACATCTACAAGCTTGAAAAACATGCCAAGGAAGAACTAACCCAACGCGGCTGGGTTCCGGATTACGTTTCGATCAGAAAACAATTCAACCTGCAACCGCCAACCGCAGGTGAACTGGCCGAAAAAGAACCACTGGTCGTACTGGCAGCAGCCAGACTGGGCGAAACCCGGCTGATCGACAATCTGGAAATCTGAAGCAGATAAAACATCCGTAATATAAAAAAAGGCAGAATCATCTGCCTTTTTTAATGCCAAAACGTTCAAAATCCTTTATAACTTAATGGAATTTCCGGATATTTCTCCGGCTTTCGTCGAGTCTTTTGCAAAGTGTTTCCGTCCCTGACAACATCCTTGGCCCGGCCCGGTCCATCCAGTCGGAGTTGATGCCGAAAAGATTTCCGTACCGCACTGCATCAACCGTTTTGAAGCGTTTCCACATCGACAAGCCGTTCGATGTGCCGAGGCCTTTTGAACTGATAATCGCTTCGGGATTTTTGGCGATAACGGATTCAATACTGACATTCGGTGCAATAATGGACAAATCGGCAAAAACGTTCCTGCCGCCACAGAGTGAAATTGCTTCGTTCACAATATGTTTCCCGTTCAGGGTAAACAGTGGCGAATCCGACACCTGATAAAAAACCCGCACAACCGAACGTTTACCATAGTGTTTTTTCAACCGGTTCACGGCCTGTGTCCACTGCTCCGCTTTTTTACGGGCTGTTGCTTCATGCCCTGTCAATATGCCCAGTTTGACCATATTGTCGGGAATATCACTCAAACGGCTCGGATCGCTGTAAAAAACCGGTATACCAGCCTTTTTCAGTCTTTCAAGCTGCTTTTGGGGATTGCCGCCTTGCCATACCACCAGCAAATCGGGTTTCATGGCAAGTACACGTTCCAGATCGATCTGCCTGAAATCGCCCACGACAGGAAGTTTCTTCGCTTCTGAAGGATAATCACTATAACTGGTGACGGCAACCAGTTGTGAACCGGCCTCGATGTAATACATCAGTTCAGTCGTATGAGGCGCCAGTGAAATGACACGCTGTGCCGGTTTTTGCAGGCTTACAGTACGACCCGTATCATCTGTGACGGTTACAGCTGCGAACGCATTTACTATCCAGAACAGGAAGAGCCACAAACATTTTTTCATGAAATCCGATCTCTCTACCAGGTCAAATGCTTAATAAGAAACGAAAACCGTCCTGTCACCGTGCGATACGGTCTGTACCGGAAATTGCAGGCATTCCGACAGTTTTTCCGTACACATCATAGCCTCTCGACTCCCCGCTTCCCAGCGGCCGTTTCCATGTAAAAGCAAGACATGCGAAGCGACATCCCAGGCCATATTCAAATCATGAACAACCATGACAACGGCCTTGTTTTGCTTACGACACAATTCACGAATCAATCCGAGCAGGGACGCCTGATGGGACAGGTCAAGTGCGGACGCCGGTTCGTCAAGAAGCATCAATGGCGTATCCTGTGCCAGCAAGGACGCCACTGCCACCCTTTGCCGTTCCCCCCCTGACAGGGTTCGGATATCTCTGTCAGCCAGATGAAACACTTCCAAACGTTTTAATGCCCAAACCGCCTTTTCGATATCGCCAGTTGAATCCCCAAGGAATCCCTTCTGATAAGGAAACCTTGCTGCAAGTACTGTTTCCATGACGGTAAATCCAAAAGTATCACCTTGTGCCTGCGGCAAATAGGCCCGTTTTTTGGCCAGTGCTCGCGCTTGCCATTCACGAAGGACAAGATCGTCCAGCACGATATGTCCGGAATCCGGCTTTTGCAAACCGGCCATTGCTTTCAAGAGCGTCGTTTTGCCGACGCCATTGCGTCCGTAAACGAACCAGCATTGACCCGGTTCGATCGTCATTTCCAGATGGTCGATGAGACGTTTGCCTCCGGCCTGCAAACACACATTATCGATAATCATCGTCATACCCGTCTGCTCCGATATAACTGGAAAAGAAAAACGGGAACACCAATCAGGGAAGTCACTACCCCGACGGGTAACTGGTGAGGAGCCAGAATCGTTCTGGAAAGTGTATCGGCCAGAACCAGAAAAAAACCACCGGTCAATAATGCGGAAGGAAAAAGAAAACGATGATCCGGCCCCCAAATCATCCGGCAGGCATGCGGGACAATCAGGCCGACGAAAGCGATATTGCCTGCTGAGGTCACAGCCGAAGCAGTCAAAAGTGCTCCTCCGACGAAAAGCCTTTTTTTCAACGATGCCACGTTCACACCCAATGTGGCCGCCATATCGGCATGCAAGGCCAGCAAATTGACTGATCTGGCGGAAAACCATGCAAAAATGAATACGACGAGCATGATCACCACGGACCAGACCGTGACCGTCGCCCCGGCCAGATCGCCAACCAGCCAGAAAACCATGCCTCGCAAATCATTGTCGGCAGCGACCGTCAACAATAAGGTGACAATCGCACTACACCCGAACGCCAGAATGACACCGGTCAGCAACAGGCGTGAGGAACCGTCAGCAATGGAAAAATCCCGTCGTGAAAGCAGATAAAGAATGATTGCAACGACCATCGCCCCTGCAAAAGCGACGATATTGACCATCATAAGAGAAGCCGACAAAAACAGCATCGACAATGCACCAACTGATGCGCCACCGGAAACTCCGAGTACATAAGGATCGGCCAGCGGATTACGGAGCAAAGCCTGCATCATGCAACCGGCCAGTGCCAGAGAACCGCCAACAATGAACGCGGCAAATGCCCGCTCAAGCCGCATCGACAAAAGCGTTGCCGCCAACGATTCTGAGTGCCCCGATACCAGTTCGATCAGGGCGCCGGAGAGTTCACCTGCGCTCAAACCGACCGAACCGATCGTGCAGGAAAACAAAAGGCTTGCCACCGCCAGCACCAGCAATATCAGCAGCCACATTGTCTGCCGTTTTTTCGACGGCAGACCCGACTGGGAAAAACTGCTTTGTACCGGCATGAATGACAAGCCTTTCGACAGGTTTAAATACCCTGCATTTTACATCTTGAAGTTCACGCCGACATAGGCACCGCGACCGGGCTGTTCGTAACCGTAAACGGTTTCATAGTCTTTGTCGAACAGATTTTCGATGCGGGCATATAACGACACGTTCTTGTTTATGTTGTACCGTGCATTCAGATTGACAAGTGCATAGGAAGGCAATTTGATATCAAGATTACTGTTTGTATTTGAATCATACCATTTGTCTGATCTGTGACCGGTAAACATGACATCTCCGCCCAAGTACCATTGTCCTATCGTTTTGGAAACATTCAGTGAACCGAATATTTCTGCGCGACGATCAAGTTTCGCCCCGGTTTCTTTATTCTTGGGATTTTGCCAAGTTAAGTTGGCTCCGACATCGACGCCCATCATTTCAGTCGACATATTCAATTCGACACCAGTGCTTTTCGCACGGTCAATATTGGTATATTTCATAGCCTGATAAGCTATCAAATCACGCGTATGCCATTCAAATACACTTAGTCTGATCAGATCTTTACCTTTTGCGTATTGTATTCCCGCTTCATAATTGGTTGAGTGTTCCGATTTGAGATTTTTATTTCCACCCCATGACGGGTTGTATAGCTGATCCAGTGTTGGCGCAAGAAAAGAAGTAGATACACTTGCCAGCAATTTCCACGAAGATGTCAGGTTATAGCCATATCCCAAAAAACCCGTCGTATCAGAGTCAGCGTTCTCAACATGATCATAACGGACATTTGCCTGTAGACTGTGTTGGCCGATATTGCCAAGAAGTCCTGCATAGGCACTGTACTTGTCACGATTGACATCCATGTCGAAGCTGCCATATGGAGAATTGAGATTGCGGTTCACGATATGTCCGTTTTCCGATCCCAAATCCACACCTGCTGTGGCAGTCCAATCGGAAGACAACGCGATTTTATTTTCCCACTGCAACAATTTTGTTTCGCTACGATATCGCGACCGATAATCATTATTTGTAGGTCCATAACCGTAGTCTGCCCAATCCCCATTCAAAACATTGGAATGCCTTTCAACACTATTGTAGGAAAGCGTGACGGTAGAAAGCCAGTCTTTAGTAAAACGATTTTTGCTGTAAAGGGACGTTGTCCATTGTTTGGAGGTTCCGTTGGCATCTTCATGAATACCTGATTGCCCATCAAAATCGAATTTGGCATCGTACATGTACAATCTTGCACCGATTTCATGATCCTGATTCAGACGTTGTGATAATGTTGCGTTGACACTAACATTTCTGTCACGATCGTTGTCAGGATTAACTTTTGGGTCTTTCGATGAATCCATGGCTGAAAAACCGTTAGTTTTATAACGTGTCACTGATAAAGCATAGCCTGTTCCAGCATCTGTTTTTCCTGACACACCAGCACCCAATTTGACCGTATCATGTGAACCGTATTCGGCAAAAACATTGGCCGTGGGTTTTC
>JAHYZB010000097.1 GCA_019424645.1 Oxalobacter formigenes | reverse complement strand
ACCGAAAAAAGCAAAATAATTGGTGGTATTGCTTTAATGAAGTGATTCATTAAACTTTCTGCAGGATGGGTGGCAAACCACCACCCATCCCTTATTTTTGAAGGACGAGTATGAATATTCATGAATACCAGGGAAAAGAGATTTTACGTAAATATGGTGTAACCACCCCACGTGGTTTTCCCTGCTTTAGCGTTGACGAAGCCGTCGATGCAGCAAAAAAACTGGGCGGTAACGTCTGGGTTGTCAAAGCCCAGATTCATGCTGGCGGCCGCGGCAAGGGCGGTGGCGTCAAAGTTGCCAAATCTCTGGATGAAGTCAGGAAATATGCTTCTGACATTCTGGGCATGACACTGGTAACGCACCAGACCGGTCCTGAAGGTCGTCTGGTCAAACGTTTGCTGATCGAAGAAGGCGCAGACATCCAGAAAGAATACTATGTCGGAATGGTCGTTGACCGTGCAACCCAACGTGTTGCCCTGATGGCATCTTCCGAAGGCGGCATGAACATTGAAGACGTTGCCAGAGACACTCCTGAACTGATTCACAAGGTATTTATCGATCCGGTCAAAGGTCTGTCCGATGCTGAAGGTGAAGATATCGCTCGCAAGATCGGTATGCCGGAAGCTGCTGTCAAGGAAACCTGCAAATTCATGCAGGGTCTTTACAAGGCTTTCGTTGAAACCGATGCTTCCCTGGCCGAAATCAATCCATTGATTCGTACCGGAGACAATCGTGTTATCGCTCTGGACGCCAAGTTCAATTTTGATTCCAACGCCATGTATCGCCATCCTGAAATTCAGGAATATCGCGATCTGGACGAAGAAAATCCCGATGAAATCCAGGCTTCCAAATTCGATCTGACCTATATTTCCCTGGATGGCAATATCGGTTGTATGGTCAATGGTGCCGGTCTTGCCATGGCAACCATGGACATCATCAAACTGTACGGCGGCGCGCCTGCAAACTTCCTGGACGTTGGCGGTGGTGCAACGACAGAAAAAGTAACCGAAGCATTCAAGATCATGTTGTCCAACCCCGATGTCAAGGCCATTCTGGTCAACATTTTCGGTGGCATCATGAGATGCGACGTTATTGCAGAAGGTATCGTGGCAGCAGCCAAACAGGTTTCCCTGAAAGTACCTCTGGTCGTTCGCCTAGAAGGCACCAATGTCGATCAGGGCAAGGAAATCCTGGCCAAGTCCGGTTTACCGATTATTTCTGCCAGCGGCATGGCTGATGCTGCACAAAAGGCGGTTAACGCAGCAAAGGGTAATTAATTATGTCTATTCTGATTAACAAAAACAGCCGAGTCATCGTTCAGGGTCTGACGGGTAAAACCGGTGCATTCCATACGGAAATGTCCATGAACTATGCTTTCGGTAAAGAATGCTATGTTGGCGGCGTCACTCCTAAAAAAGGCGGCACGACCTTTTTGAACCTTCCTGTTTTCAATAACGTCAAGGAAGCCAGAGAACAGACCGGTGCAAACGTTTCCGTTATTTACGTTCCACCTCCTTTTGCAGCCGCTGCAATCGACGAAGCCGTTGAAGCAGGTATTGAATTCGTTATCTGTATTACCGAAGGCATTCCTGTTGAAGACATGTTGCGTACCCGCTATAAAATGCAGGGCAAAAACACGATTCTTCTCGGACCTAACTGCCCGGGTATCATCACTCCTGATGAACTGAAGATCGGTATTATGCCTGGCCATATCCACAAAAAAGGTTCCATCGGTGTTGTTTCCAAGTCCGGTACCCTGACTTATGAAGCAGCCAGCCAGCTGGCTGAATTCGGTCTGGGACAGTCAACTGTTGTTGGTGTTGGTGGCGATCCTATCAATGGCCTGAAACATATTGACGTTCTGAAGATGTTCAACGACGATCCGGAAACCGAAGCTGTCATCATGGTCGGTGAAATCGGTGGTAACGATGAAGAAACCGCTGCAGAATGGGCCAAGGCAAATATGAAGAAACCTGTTGTCGGTTTCATTGCCGGCGTGACTGCGCCTCCAGGAAAACGTATGGGCCATGCAGGCGCCATCATTTCCGGCGGTAAAGGTACTGCACAGGAAAAACTGTCAGTTATGGAAGAATGCGGTATCAAGGTTACCCGCAATCCAGCTGAAATCGGCAAGACGCTGAAATCGGTTCTGAAGTAATTGTTCAGTCAATAAAAAATGCCCGGTTTGATACCGGGCATTTTTTTATCAGAAATGGCCTGTTTCCAGATAATTACACAGGCACTCGAGACTGTATATGACGCTTTTTTTCCTGATCTTTGAACGATCTCCGTCGAATAACTGCTTATCGGTACTGAAATAGTTTTCTTTAGTCGCGAATCCGAAGCAAACCGTTCCAACGGGTTTTTCCAGAGACCCGCCATCAGGGCCGGCAATACCTGTGGTTGAAATGGCGATATCCGCGTTCGTAACGTCGAGTCCGCCTTTTGCCATAGCCAGTGCGACTTTCTGGCTGACCGCGCCGTTTTGAGCAATCAGCTCTGCAGGCACATTGACCGAACGGATTTTCGATTCATTTGAATACGTGATGAAACCACAGTCAAACCACTCTGAAGCACCAGGTATGTCGGTAATCAGTTTGGCAAGACTGCCTCCAGTGCAAGATTCGACAGTTGTCAGCTTCAGTTTTTTTTGTGACAATAAAATGCCTATTCGTTGAGCAAGCTCGTAAGGAGTCATAGTATTTCCCGATCAGTCAGGTAGTCATAAAACAGGTTTTCCATAAAGCGAAAACGAGCAGGGTAAAAAATGCTGCAATAATATCGTCCAGCATAACACCGAATCCCCCCTTGATGCGCTGGTCAAAGTAGCGAATGGGAGGTGGTTTCACCATATCGAAAAAACGGAAGACGATAAAGGCAAGAAATTCAGTCAGAAACGATGCCGGAGTGATTATAAGAAGCACAAGCCAGAAGGCAATGATTTCGTCCCAGAACATGCTGCCATCGTCGGGACTGTTCAGGGCGATTCCGGTGATCTGGCAACTCCTGATTCCCAAAAGAAAACCGGCAACGCAAATGATGCCCCATGTGACGGGATTGAAAATGCCGGGCGCGAGCCAGGTGAGCAAATCATAAGTGATCCACGCGAAGAGCGTGCCGGTTGTTCCCGGCATGACAGGAGACAAACCGCTACCGAATCCCAGAGAAATGAAATGCCAGGGGTGCGACAGCAAAAAGCGTTTATCCGGGA
>JAHYZB010000096.1 GCA_019424645.1 Oxalobacter formigenes | reverse complement strand
GCAGATCAGCTGATCCGGCCTTCGAGCATACGGGCAGCGGTGCATTATCTGACCTATGCGCTGGATACCCAGCCTGAGAATCTGTGTGCGGTTGTCGGTGGTTTTGGCAAGAATCTCGACGGCATACAGGTAGAGGAATACCGGATCAGTTTCTATCAGAAAGACAGTGACAAGATCGTGTACGGTATTGTCTGGCCGATTTACGGATCGGAAGATTTTGATTCGATGACATGGGCAGCCCAGCTGGAAAGTCCTCTTGCCATGAAAAGAGGCAACAGGCAGCTGGTCCAGATTTTCGACCTGCTTCGTGAACTGGGAGTTTCCTACGACAAGACAACCGTGGAAAGATTTGCGATGGAGTTTTGTGAGGATTGCGGGGCACCCCTGTTTGCCGATACCAATGGTGAACTGGTTCATGCTGAAATGCCGGAAGATGCCAAAAGAGAAGCACATTTGCATTGAGGGTTTTGAGACGTGTGAATCCGGGCGCTATGACGGAAGAAGCTTTATTATTCCAATATCCAGTGACCGGATTGGCCGCCGCTTTTTTCCTGCAGGCGAATATCTGTCATGATCATGCCCCTGTCTACGGCTTTTAACATATCGTAAATGGTCAACAGACCGACCTGAACAGCAGCCAGGGCTTCCATTTCCACTCCTGTTTTTCCAATCGTTTCCGCTTGTGCCTGACATATGACGCAGGTATTTTCTGTCGTAAAATCAACGGTCACTTTCGTCAATCCGATGGGATGGCAAAGGGGAATCAGTTCGCTCGTTTTTTTTGCACCCATAATGGCGGCAATTCGCGCAATGCCGAGCACGTCGCCCTTGTCGGCTTGTCCTGCGAGGATGAGAGCCATTGTTTCCGGTTTCATGTGAATGGAGCCGCTGGCTATGGCGATACGATGTGTTTCCCTTTTTTCACCGACATCGACCATATGAGCTTTTCCTGATGCATCAAAATGCGTCAGCTGATTTTTGTCGTCTTTTGAAGAAGGATTTTGTGGCATAAAGCGAATGAACGTTTGTGCGTTTGTCGTGAAATGATTATAAAGTACCGGTATGATAGCACTGTGAACCGGTTTTAATTTATCGCCTGACAATCTTATGATTTTACATCTTCGACGCTTTGTTTTGCCTGTGCTGATCATGTTTTGCCTGCAGATTTCATCTGCTGCTGCACAGTCGGGCATTCCCAGCATGGGCGACACGGCTCGTGGCGAGCTGACTCCTGTCGCCGAGTACAAGCTGGGCAAGGAAATCATGCAGCAGATCAAGGGCGATCCGGCTTATGTCAATGATCTGGTTTTAAGTGAATATCTTTCCAATCTGGGCAACCGCCTTGTATCGGCCAATACAGAAACACGGGGAGAACTCACTAATGATTTCACTTTTTTTGCCATTCGTGACGGAACCCTGAATGCATTTGCCTTGCCCGGTGGCTTTATAGGCGTCCATACCGGTTTGCTGTTGGCAACCCAGAGTGAATCCGAACTGGCCTCTGTTTTGTCACATGAAATCGGGCATGTTTCGCAACGTCACATAGCCCGTATGATGGGACAGGCAAAGCAGGATATGTTGATTCCGATTGCATCGGTCGTTCTGGCCATTCTGGCGGCACAGGCAAGTGCGGATGCAGCAGGAGCCGTTTTGATGGGTGGGCAGGGCTTTGCCCTTCAAAAACAGATCAATTTTACGCGCGATGCTGAAAAAGAAGCGGATCGGGTCGGTTTCCAGATTTTGAAGGGAGCCGGTTTCGATACGACTGGCATGACGACTTTTTTCCAGAGAATGCAAACCGCAACGCGTACTTATAGCGATGCACCATCGCCTTATTTGAGGACTCACCCGTTAACGGCTGATCGTATTGCCGATATTGAGGCTCGTGTACGGCATGAACCTTACCGCCAGCATGCGGATGATATCGATTTTTATCTGGTTCGGGCTAATGCACGAATCGATCAGGATGACAGCGAGCCTGCGCTGCGTGATGCTGCAACTGTTTTTGAGGAACAGGTTAAAAGCGGAAGCCGTATACAGATGACGGCCGGCAATTACGGTCTGGCTTTGATTGCCTTGCATCGCAAGAATCCTGCCGAGGCGAAAGCCTATTTACAGTTGGCCAAGAAATCGGCTGGCAATGCTGCGACAAAAAGCCTGGCTTTAAACACGCTGTCGATTGAAATTCTCCTCGACTCAGGACAGGCTGCTGAAGCAGCCCGCGAAGCGCAGGCCGCGATGAACCGTTTTCCATCTTCAAGAGCGATCGCACACCTTTATGCCAGTTCCCTTTACGCATCCAAACGCTATGACGAAGTGGCAAAATACCTGAGAAAACAGGCACAGTCTTATCGGGATGATCCTGATTTGCAAAGGCAGCTTGCCAAGGTCTATGACGCTCAGGGAAAGAAAGCCCTGATGCATATGGCGTTGGCAGAATCATACGGTCTGGTTGGAGCTTATCAGGCAGCGCTTGAGCAGCTCAAGATGGCCAGGCAGTCTCCGGATGTGAGCTTTTATGATCAGTCGATGATTGATGCCCGTGAGCGGGAATGGAAAAAAATAATCCGTGACAGTCTGAAAGAAAAATCGTAAGGATGGTTTTTCATCAGTCAATGAAAAAAGCCCGTCAAAACAGATTGACGGGCTTTTTTGTATTGGAAAAGAATGGCTTTTTTCCAATTGTTATTGCAGTCTAGCGATGGTTTTCTGCCGCTCTGCGGCCTTCGCCACTTCTGGCTTGTCCACGATTGCGTCCTGCCGAGCCGTCTTTTCTGGTGGCTGCCGGTTTGCCAAAACCGCGCTGGCTGAATTTGGGCGATGCGTTGCGTTTGCTGCCAGGTTTCCATCCGGATGGCTTGCGTTTGGATGGCGCGGCCTTGAACGACAGCTTCGGTTCGAATCCTTCGATAACGTTTACAGGAATGGATTGTTTGGTGAAGCGTTCAATCTTCCGGACGTTATTGTTATCGTTGTGATTGACCAGTGAAATGGCAACGCCATGACGGCCTGCACGGCCTGTGCGGCCAATGCGATGGACATAATCTTCAGGAAATTTCGGCAAATCGAAGTTGACCACGTGCGTAATGTTCGGGATATCGATGCCACGAGCGGCGACGTCGGTCGCAACAAGAATCTTGACCTGGCCTCTGCGCAATTTTGTCAGGGTTCTGTTGCGCGCGCCCTGAGGCATGTCGCCGTGAAGTGCTGCAGCGGAAAAACCGGCAATCGCCAGACGGTCGGCGACGATGTCGGCATCCCGTTTGGTTGCAGTAAATACGAGTGCCTGATCAAGTGAATGATCGTGCAGCAAATGGTCGAGCAATCGGTTTTTGTGAGGCAGATCATCAACGAAATGGATCATCTGGTCAATGTTTTCATGACGAGAAGCGACGGAATGGATATGAACCAATTCAGGGTCGTGGGTGATTTTGCGGGCCATGTTGCCGACGATGCCGTCCAGTGTTGCTGAAAAGAGCATGGTCTGGCGCGTTTCGGGAGTGGCTGCAATGATGGTCTCGATATCATCGATAAATCCCATATCCAGCATGCGGTCGGCTTCGTCAAGCACCAGAATTTCAAGTTGGTCGAAACGGATTTTGCCGGAATGCATATGATCGATCAGTCTGCCTGGAGTGGCGACCAGAATTTCCGGGTTTTTTGCCAGCAGTTGCATCTGTTTGGGATAAGGCATGCCTCCCAGAATGGCAACAGTACGGAAATGCTTGAGGTACGCACTGTAATCTTCGGAGGATTGTACAATTTGCATCGCGAGTTCACGGGTTGGCGTGAGAACGAGCATTTTAGGGTGAGCGGGTTCGTAACGGACTTTTTCGCCTTTTGCACGGGCGGCCTGACGTTTTTGGTTAGGCGTTTTCTTTTCCGTTTTTTCGAAAGGCGCACTGGCAAAACGATGCAGTGCTGGCAGCATGAACGCAGCTGTTTTTCCGGAACCGGTTTGCGACGAGACCAACAGATCTTTGCCGTTGATGGCTGCCGGAATGGCTTTTTCCTGAACTGGGGTTGGCTTGTCGTAATGGATATCGGCAAGCGCTTTCTGGATTAATGGATGTAATCCGAGTGCTTCAAATGTCATTTTTTTTACTCAAATAAAAAATGATTTTCCTTGTGGGAAAATATAAAAATGGCAGTACCTAGCACCAGGTTACGAAATAACTGAATGGAGAGATTTCGGCACAAAAAGCTTTGCGCCAGAAATGTGTCAAGAAACACGGTAAGGCGGAAGGGCTTTAAAAAGCATGAATTGGTATCATGCACAGGCTGGCAATGCCATCGTCTGATTGCGCGGAAAATCTGTTTTCGCGCAATCAGCTATTATAGCATATATTTTCAGGATTAGACCAGATTTATTCTTTCTGGGCGACTACACCGTCGGTATTCAGTCCCATGACATGGGAGAAACCACCGTCAACATAGGTGATTTCACCTGTGATACCAGAAGCCAGATCGGATAGAAGTAAGGCGGCTGCGTTGCCGATTTCCTCGATGGTGACATTACGGCGCAGGGGTGCGTTTTGCGCGACGAAATTCAAAAGGATATTGAAGTCGCGGATACCGCTGGCTGCAATGGTCTTGACCGGGCCGGCTGATATGGCATTGACGCGAACGCCGTGTTTGCCCAGGGATTCGGACATGTAACGGACACTGGCTTCCAGAGATGCCTTGGCCAAACCCATGGTGTTGTAATAAGGGATGGCACGATTGGCACCCAGATAGGTCAGTGCCAAAGCGGAAGAACCCGGTCCCATCAGATGGCGGGCAGCCTTGACCATGGCTGGATAGCTGTAAGCGGAAATATCATGGGCGATTTTGAAATTTTCCCGGGACAGACCGTCGAAAAAATCGCCTGCAATGGCTTCACGGGGAGCGAAACCGATGGAATGGACCAATCCATCCAGACGACCCCATTCTTTTTCGATTTCAGCAAAAACGTATTCGATCTGCTCGTCGCTGCCGACATCGCATTCGTAAATCATTTCACTGCCCATCTCTTTTGCAAACGAGGTGATGCGGTCTTTAAAACGATCACCGACGTAGGTAAAGGCCAGCTCTGCTCCTTCGCGTTTGCACGCTTCGGCAATACCCAGTGCAATGGAACGGTTCGATAACAGACCGGTGATAAGGATTTTTTTACCTTGCAAAAAAGCCATGCATGACTCCAAAACTATATTGTGTTCGCCGTAAGGTGTTACGGCTTTTTTATTTAAAAAATCAGACGGATTGACGAATCGTATTCATCATTGTCCTTCTCTTCTGGCAAGATTGTAGTTCGTCAGAAAGAATGCGGCAACTTTTCCATTCGATTCAGCTTGTTTTCAAAGACCAAATGTGGTGTTTAGGTTTTCTTTTTGGAGGAAGACCGTTTTTTGGTTGTTGTTTTTTTCGCAGACGCCTGTGCTTTTACCGGCTTGGCCTGTTTTTGGGATGTAGCCGATTTGGCACTGCGGGCATTCCTTGATTTGACCAGTCCTTTTTTGGAAGAAGTTCTTTCCTGTTTGTCCATGACGACTTTGACACGGGAAACTCGCGAAGAGCCACGAACAGCACTGACTGTTCCTGCCCTGACGGCTTTGCCCGAGGAGGCACGGTTGGGAACGTGGACTTTCAAAATGGTTCCCTTGGGAATGCTGTCGCCTTTAATGGAATTCCAGGATTTCAGCTGGGCGACACTGACGCGATAGCGTTTGGCGATGGAAGCGACGTCAGCTTTCTTTCGGACTGGAACGCTAACCAGTCGTGTCGCAGGAGCGTCCTGCTCCCAGGCGATACGGGCACTATTGACCAGTTCCGGGGCGATATCCTGATCGAATCCAGTTGTTTTCGGAACCAGAATGGCGGACCCGAATTTCAGGTTGGTGCGTGCCGGAATATTGTTTGCGTGCCGGATAACATCGGGGGATGTATTGAATCTGGCTGCGATGTCTTCCACTTTTTCACGTGAGCCGGTAACCTGATACGCCGTCCAGGAAGACAGGGGGTGCGGCCATTTTTCCAGATTCTTACGGAATCTTTCCGCATTTTCTTTTGGCAGAAGAATCTTGACTTCATTACCGCCGGCGATGACGTAGGGACCGAACTGCGGATTCAATGCCCTGAAATCGTCCAGGGTCATTTCAGCCAGTTTGGCTGCAACCTTTACATCGATGTCGCGGGTTTTGCCGATGGTGACGAAATAAGGCTGATTTTCGACAGCCGGAAGCTTGACGCCATACTGGTCAGCGTGTGCGATGATATTTTTGACAGCCTGCAGTTTGGGAACGTAGTTGCGTGTTTCCGCCGGCATGTAGGCCGAAATACTGTTGAAGGTGATCGGCTTGCCTGCCTTTTCAGCCTTTTTGACGGCGCGCATGACAGAACCTTCTCCCCAGTTGTATGAGGCAAGTGCCAGTTGCCAGTCACCGAACATGGTGTACAGTCTCTGAAGATAAGTCAGTGCGGCGTCGGTGGACTGAAGGATGTCACGTCTTTCGTCACGGAATGCATTTTGTGCCAGATCGTAATGACGGCCCGTGCTCGGAATGAATTGCCAGAGACCTTCTGCCTTGGCAATGGAACGGGCATGCGGATTGTAGGCAGATTCAATGAATGGCAACAGAGCCAGTTCAGTTGGCATGCCACGTTTTTCCAGTTCCTGGACGATGTGGAAAAGGTATTTGGAACCCCGTTTTGTCGTTCTCGCAAAATATTCCGGTTTTTTCAGATAATAGTTTTCATGATTCTGAACCAGCGGATTGGAGAGATCAGGAATGGCAAAGCCGTGACGGATACGTCCCCATACATCGACTTCGTTGATCGACAGGATTTCAGTAAGAGGATCGTCGTCATTGAACTGACTTAAAGGATCGATTTCTGCAGCGGTCTGGAATGCCGCAAGCTGGGCATCTTTACTGTATTTCGGCAGACTGATGTCGCGAGCTTCAAGAAGCGCAGGGGCGGCAACAGTAAAACATCCGGCCAGAGCCAGTACCAGAAATTTAAGTCGTTTTTTAGGCGTCATATTTTTCAGTCAGTTAGTGTCAAAAACGGCATCGGCAGTGTAAGCAGGATGCCCGCTTCCGTCAAGAAAATTTACAAAAAAACCTTTACCTGAATTATCGTTTTAACTTGTTGATATTCAAGTTGTTTTTATTATTGAAATGTGAGTGTTTTCACTCCGTCTGAACATCCCATCAGACACAGGTCTGCGCCTTGTCGGGCGAAAAGGCCAACAGTAACGACTCCGATAATATTGTTGATTTTTTCTTCCAGATCTGCCGGGTCTTTTATCTGGAGATCCGATACGTCCAGAATGACATTTCCGTTATCGGTTACAAAAGGCTGGCCATTTTTCAGACGTAATACCGGCTTTCCACCGAACATGGCAAGTTTTCTGGCGATCAGCCGGGATGCCATTGGGATGACTTCGATTGGCAAGGGAAATTTGCCGAGCATATCGACCAGTTTGGATTCATCGGCAATACAAATGAACTTTTCGGATGCCGATGCAATGATTTTTTCACGGGTCAGTGCGCCGCCACCCCCTTTGATCATCGCACCTCTGGCTGTGATTTCATCTGCACCATCGATATAAACAGGGAGAGCTTGCGTGACGTCGTTCAAATCGAATACTTTAATGCCGTGTGAGGCGAGGCGGTCAGCCGTTGCCTGGGATGAGGCAACGGCACCGACAATGCGATTTTTGATTCTGGCCAGTTCGTCGATAAAAAAATTGGCGGTGGAACCTGTTCCAACGCCGATAATCTTTCCTTCCGGAACGTATTGTATGGCCGCGCGCGCGACAGAAAGCTTCAGATCGTCTTGTGACATGATTTATCGGTAAATGAACTGTTTAAAATGGGGGTGCCAGAACAAAAAACAGCATTTTATCCGTTTTTAGCGAAAGATCGAGTCAGTTTAGCCCGTAAGAGGCCGTTGAGTCAATTTTTCTTTTCCCTAATGAAGCATGTTCTTGCGGCTGCTCAAGGTTCTATTCGCTGCGAAATAGTGTAAAAAGTGTATGGCAAAGAGCGGATATCCCGCTCATTCATGTGTTTCATCCGTTTCATGCTGGTCGCGGTCTTCATGATCGAGCGTTTCGAAAAGTGCGATTTGCAGGCGTGAATGAATACGAACGAACCAGCTTCTGAGTAGAAAAACGATGGCAAAGATGGATATGATAACCAGTATCAATGCTTCCCGTTTTGGCAGGATACCCGCAGAGAGTGCGGATAAGAGCAGCATGGTGACTGTCAGAAAAAGTAGTGGGAGAGTTTCACTGATGATGCGACGAACCTGCTGGGTATGTCGTCCGGTGATGCTTTCGCGGACGCTCATTTCAGCCAGCATCATGGATAGCGCCTTGAATTTCCTGAAAGCGGCAATCAAAAACGGAAGGGAAATGACTAGCGTCGTTCCCCAGATAAGTGATTTGCGCCAGTCAATATCGCCGATCCAGTGAGAAAGGAAATTGCTTTGAAGATTGACGGCCAGATACGTGCTGCACAAAAATATGGCAATGACAATAGCCATATTGATTCCGATCTGGATCAGAATGCGCTTGATCATGTTCCAGATGACGGCATTGGTCCCCTGGGGATGCAGATGGTTGAGCCATTCACCATATAAACTGGCGATACGGGCAAGCGGTTGTGGAATCATTTTGCCTACCTGTCGCGCAACCGGGTCTGCAGCCCTGATCAGGTAAGGTGTGGTCAGTGTGGTAATGGCAGAAACGGCTACAGCGATAGGGTACAAAAAATCGCTCGTCACTTTATAGGACATGCCCAGTGCAGCGATGATGAATGAGAATTCACCGATCTGGGAAAGTCCCATGCCGACTTTAAGCGATGTGCGACCGTCGTTTCCGGCTATCAGGGCACCAATGGTACAGCTTGCGACTTTTCCGAGAATGACGGCGCCGGCGATGATCAGGATCGGAACGGCGTATTCAATCATGATTTTGGGGTCTAAAAGCAATCCGACGGCAACGAAAAAGATGGCCGAAAACATGTCGCGGATAGGCTCGATCGATTTCTCGATCCAGTGAAGTTCCTTGGCCTCGGCTATGATCGCACCGATAATGAATGCGCCCAGAACCATACTGTATTCGAGTTTGACAACCAGAAGGCAGAATCCAAAGCATAGTCCCAATACCGTGACCAGCATCATTTCATTACTTCTGAATTTCGCGA
>JAHYZB010000095.1 GCA_019424645.1 Oxalobacter formigenes | reverse complement strand
TATTGAGCGTAAAGTTTGTTGTATGGAAACAGCAAAAAAGGGAATTTTTTGTAACGAAAAGATGAAAGGCAAGTTTCTTTAACTACAATAGTAGTTGGCAAGAGATAATAACTTGTCTTCAATCAGAATATTGAAAAGTTTTTTTATCTTCCCTTTTAAAATAACCAGGTAAAAACAATGAAAAAAACTCTTATTGCTTTGGCTGTGATGGGTGCCGCCGCTGGCGTTGCACACGCACAATCCAATGTGACCATTTACGGTGTCGTCGATACCGGTCTGATCAAGGAATCCGGTTCCGATGTTCGTATGGGTGGTAACGTTGACAGCCGTATCGGTTTCCGTGGCGTTGAAGACTTGGGCTCCGGCATGAAAGCAACTTTCGAACTGGAACGCCGTTTCAACCTGAATGATGGTACGCAGAATAATTCTTCTTTGATTAATCCGAAAGATCCTGGTACAAGTTTTGTTCAAGGATATTTGAACAAAACTTCCTGGAACTACAGTGACTGGGTTCAGGGTAAAAGTGGTGAATGGACTGGTGCTTCCAACGTTGGCCTGAAAGGCGATGCATGGGGTCAGGTTCGTCTGGGCCGTGTAAACAACCTGTCGGTTGAAACCTTCCGTATGCTGGATCCGTTCAACCAGTATGGCGTAGGCGCTTCTCTGGCGAAAGCCAATCTGTTGCGTTCCGAACAGATGGGCAATACCGTTCGCTATGACAGCCCTGTCTGGAGCGGTTTCGGTTTCGGCGCAACCTATACACTGGGCCACAATACCAAGGGCGCAGCTAATGCAGATTATGATCGCCTGGGTAATGACGGTTTTGCCGTTAACCTGAAATATGATAACGGTCCGATCCTGTTGCTGGCCAACTATGACAGAATGGTTGACTCCAACGATTCCTACACATGGAATGTCGGTGGTGCCTATTCATATGCCGGTTTCAAGGTTTCTCTGGGCTATGAAGATTCCAGAATGAAATTGTTTGAAAATGACGACCCAAGTGTCGGCAGAATCAAACAGCAGGACTGGATCGTCGGCCTGCAGTACAAGACAGGGCCTCATACGATCGGAGCATCATATAACCGTGGGAAAACCAAAATCGACGGTAGTAACCTGGATGGCAAAGCCAACAAATACGCTTTGGGTTATACCTACGGCCTGTCCAAACGGACTTCCGTTTATGCCAACGTAGCCTACACCGATAGCGACAACGAAGCTGTCGGCCTGTTCTACAACGATAACGGTGCTTTCAAGGATTCCGTTACCGGTGTACAGGTAGGTATTACGCACAAATTCTAAGAATTCCGGTTCTTTGAATGACAAAAGGACAGCTTCGGCTGTCCTTTTTTTGTGAGTATTGACGCTCGTGGCAAGTTTTTTATTTTTGGAATATACCAGACCAGTCATTTTTCCTGTCTGCTCAACAGGATTCGGTCAATTCGGCATAGTCAACTAATCAGGTAATCAATAATGTCCATGGATGCCTGTTTGTCAATATATAAGCAGCTATCAAAATTAGTAGACATTTAAATTTGAATTTCCCTGAATTTCAACGAAAATAATGATGTGTGGAAACACATTAAAGATTTTCTTCCTGCAGAAGGATCTTTCTTTGTGAGCACAATTTGCTTCTGAAACTTTTTGTTTTCCCTTTTAAAACAATAAAAATTGATTTCCCTTTTTTGCAAAGTCTAAAAAAATGAAAAAACTCTGATTGCATTGGCCGTTATGGGCGCAGCCGCTGGTGTGGCACATGCCCAGTCCAGCGTCACGATCTATGGTATCGTCGATACCGGTTTTGTTAAAGAAAACGGTTCCGACTGGCGTATGGACAGTCATGTCGACAGTCGTATCGGTTTCCGCGGTGTCGAGGATCTGGGCAATGGTCTGAAAGCCACTTTTGAGCTGGAACGCCGTTTCAATCTTAACGACGGTACCAAAAATGATCTTTCTGCCAGCAGTCCTGGCGAGGATGGACAATTTGATAAATCGGCGTGGAATTATAGCGATGCAGTTTCCAATCTGAAACAATTTTCAGAAGGCAAAACGAATATCGACTGGATGGGTGCTGCCAACGTTGGTTTGAAGGGTAACTGGGATGCTGTTCGTTTCGGGCGTGTCAACAGCCTCTCCGTTGAAACTTTCCGGATGCTGGATCCGTTCAACCAGTATGGCGTGGGTGCCGCACTGGCCAAGGCTGATTTTCTGCGTTCGGAACAGATGAGCAACACTGTCCGTTACGATAGCCCGATATGGAACGGTTTCAGTTTCGGTGCCACTTATACACTTGGTGGAAACAGCAAGGATAAGTCCTTTTACGGCGATTACTATAACTACTTCGGAAATGACGGTTTTGCCGTTAACCTGAAATACGACAATGGTCCTATTCTGTTGTTGGCTAACGTTGACAGAATGGTCGATTCAGAAAAATCATATACCTGGAATGTCGGTGGTGCCTATACCTGGAACGGCTTGAAAATGTCATTAGGCTATCAGGCGAGCAAGGACAAACATGGTTTGCCTGGTGGAGTCGATGATGACTTGAATAATCTTGAACAGAAATCATGGATTGTCGGACTGCAATACCAGACAGGTCCACATACCATCAATGCATCCTATAACCGCGGTCGCGACAAACTGGAAGACGAAAAATTCAACGCCAACAAATATGCTTTGGGATATACCTATAACCTGTCCAAACGGACTTCTGTTTATGGCAACATAGCTTATACCGACAGTGACCTGGGTTCAGGTATGCTATTCAATATGAGTGGCTCGGACAAGGATTCAGTAACTGGCGTTCAGATTGGTCTGACTCACAAATTCTAGGAGTCCCGATTTTCGGTATTGTTTAAAGGGCAGCAAACGCTGCCCTTTTTTCCTTGTGTCCGAATGTCTGATTTTTATTTCCTGTTTGATTCACTTTTTTTTTCGTTTTTTGTCCTGGCACGGGGATGTGCGGCATCGTAAACCTGAGCCAGTCGCTGGAAATCGAGGGCTGTGTAAACCTGCGTCGATGCGATGGAGGAATGACCGAGCATTTCCTGTACGGCACGCAAATCACCTGAAGACTGGAGAATGTGCGAGGCGAAGGAATGGCGCAGGACATGCGGATGGACGCTAACTGGCAATCCCAGCGTACTTGCGTGTGATTTCAGCCTCAACTGGACCATTCTGGGTGATATGCGCCGTCCTCTTGAATTGACGAACAGGGCACTTTTATGTTCCTGCTGTAAGGTCGTCTTCTGGTCAATCAATGTTTTTCGTGCATCTAACCAGTTTCTGATGGCCTGGACAGCCGCATCTCCTATCGGGACGATGCGGGTTTTATTGCCTTTGCCTGTGACAGTGACTTCTTTTTCTTCAAGATTGATCCAGCTGGCTGAACGATATCCACCATCCTGGATGAAGTGGATATCAAGACTGGTCAATTCTGATACGCGCAAACCACTGGAGTAAAGCAGTTCGAACATGGCATGATTGCACAAGAGGAATGCCATATCCTTTTCGCCTGCTTCTTTTTCTGACGTGACAGAGACAACCCGGACAGCATCGTCGACCGAAAGAGCTTTAGGGAGAGGCTTGTTCTTCCTTGGTGCGTGAATATCTTCAACCGGATTAGAGGAAGTGAAATTTTCCTCGATCAGCCAGCGATAAAAACCACGCCAGGCTGACAGCTTCCGGCTGATGGAACGCGGATTCAGCCCCTTGGCGTGCAGTCTGGAGGTAAAACGGCGAATATCCCCGGAGGAGAGCGTGATGAGCCCTGTTTTATCGGCAAACCCGAGCAATTCTTCCAGATCGCGGTGGTAGTTGATGACGGTCTGAGCGGACAATTGGCGTTGACCGGTCAGGGTATCCAGATACCGGTCGATCAGGTTGTTGTCAGCAGATTTGCCAGAGCTGTCCATTTCATCCGATGGTTAACAGGCGATCGAGAGCGGCACTTGCCATTTTGCCGATATCGGTAAGAAAGTCCGTTGCCATATCTTCCTGAAACCGGGCTTTGTCGGGCGATCCCAAAACCAGAAGACCAAATGGTTCGGAGTCGGCGTTTTCACGAATAGGAATCAGGGCGGCCGAGCGAATGGATGCCGTATTGGTGAACCATGTCAGTGCTTCGATATTATCGGATTTTCCGCAATAAGGTGTTTTCAGCGTATTGACGGCATTGCGGATATCTTCAGTGACAGATTGTGTAAACCATGCCATTGAATATTCTTCCCGGATGTTCCAGAGCCGCAGAGTGACGTCCGGCACCGCAAAAACGGATTTCAGGCTCATGACAACCGTCTGTGGCATGTCGACATCGTTCTTTTCTTTCAAAAGCGCCTGTGTCCAGTCCAGCATTTTTTCAGCGAGTGACTTGTTGTCCTGTGCGGTATGCATCAGTTTGGACAATTGCAGCTCCAGCGTTTTGTATTTTCCCCGCATTACTTCCATTTGCCGTTCATGCAATGAGACGGTTTTGCCGAGAATAGGGCTGGTCAAATGCAGTTCGGGAAGAATGCCGGCGTTTTGCTGGAAAAAATCGGGATTGTCCAGCAGGTACTGGATGACGGTGTCCTGGTCGATTGCCTGAGTCATGGTTCGTTTTTCTAGGAGACAAATAATCGGTTTTAAAACGTCATTTTACCTGAGCGGATTGCTTGTGAGTCAGCTAAATTGAATGAGATAAATCAGATCAAGTCGCTATTGGGGCAAATCATGCTTTGCGTCTGGAACAGGATAAGGAAAAATTGATTTTTCGGCATCCGTAAAAAACCGTTTTCGTTTAGACTGGCTTTTTCATCTTGTTAAGAAAAACAGCCATGACAACGTATGCATTGGGTGATATTCAAGGGTGCCAGCCCCAGATGCAGGAATTGCTGGAAATGATTGAAAGAGAATCTCCATATGCAAAGCTTCTTTTCGCAGGTGATCTGGTCAACCGTGGCCCCAATTCGCTTGACGCTTTGCGGCAGGTGAGGAATATGGAAGAAAAGGCGGTAACCGTACTGGGTAATCATGATCTTCATCTGCTGGCCGTGGCTGCCGGTATCGGCCAAATGAAACCCGGCGATTCGATCCAGCCGATTCTGGATGCACCTGATCGTGACGAGCTGATCGACTGGTTAAGACATCGTCCCATGGCTTATACCGATGATGATTGTTTGCTTGTTCATGCTGGCGTTTTGCCACAATGGGATCTGGACAAGACGATGGAACTGGCGCATGAAGTCGAAATGGTGTTGCGTGGTTCCGACTGGAAAGCATTTCTGAAAGAAATGTACGGGAATGTCCCGAATAAATGGGATGAGAGTCTGACAGGGACGGCACGCCTGCGTTGTATCGTCAACGGCCTCACCCGATTGCGCTTTTGCAAAGCCGACGGTGAAATGGAATTTGCCAGCAAGATGGGTACGTCTGAAGCGCCTGAAGGCTACATGCCCTGGTTTGACGTGCCTGATCGGAAAACCAGGGATGTGACAGTTGTTTTTGGCCACTGGTCAACCTTGGGTCTCCTGTTGCGTGAGAAACTGATTGCGCTGGATACCGGCTGTGTATGGGGCGGAAAACTTACTGCTGTGCGTCTTGACGATCGTGCTGTGTTTCAGGTCGCTTGCCCCGGTTTTCTTGAACCGGTTGGAACAGAACGGAAATAATCGCCTTGCGGGCATTCTCTGACAAATCTTTTCGGCTTTTCCCGTTGCTGTCGATAAGAGGTAAAAGCGTCAGCTCGGCAAAAATGCGGTCTTTGCCAAGGATGCTGTTGACGTTCTCGCTCATGCCAATATCACCCGAAAAGTCGACTGCATCCTCAAACTCTCCCATGCGATTGACATATTTCACTGCAAAAGGCTGTATCGGCAATTCGGCATGGATAGCCCCTTCGAAAAGATTTGAGTGAAATGGCAGAAGTTCTCCCTGTTTTGCTGTCGTCCCTTCGGGGAAGAAAATGCAGCGTTCCCGGGCTTTCAGGTATTTGACAAGGGTTTCGAGTGCTTTTTTGAGGTGGCGAGTACGGCTGCGTTCCAGAAAAAGCGTACCGGTATTTTTGGCCAATGAACCGATAATGGGCCAGTTGGCCATCTCAGCCTTGGCGATGAAATGGCATGGGGTGACAGAATGGATCAGGAAAATATCCAGCCAGGACACGTGGTTGGACACGATAAGCGCTTTCGGGGAAAGTCGTTCAGGATGATGGACTGTGACTTTTACACCGCAAATGTCGAGAAGTTTCTTTGACCAATTCTGGACATAACGGCTGCGTCGCGCCTCCCCGTAAAAAGGATACAGGACGGTAGTCGTCCATAGCGCACCTAAAACGTGAAGCAACAAACGCAGTCGGGTCAGAAGTGGTTTCATACTGACGCTATTTTATCGTTCGAAAGCGACCTTGCCTTCCACAATGGTCAAACGAACACGTCCCGGAATTTCACGTCCCAGAAATGGCGTGTGTTTCCCCTGGCTTGCCAGTTTTGACGCCTCGACAGTCCAGTTTTCAGCAGGATCGAAAATACAGATGTCAGCCTTGTCGCCAATGGAGAGCTTGCCGCAATCTTTACCCAGAATAACTGCCGGGTCGGATGTGATTTTGGCGATTGCTTTCGACAGGTTGGACGGATCGTTTTTGAGGGATTGTCCCCATTTCAACGTCAGGGACAGCAAAAGTTCCAGACCGGTTGCACCGGGAGTGGCTTCACCGAAAGGCAGGAGTTTTTCATCGTCATCCACCGGCGTATGGTCGGAACAGATTGCGTCGATAGTGCCATCCAGCAGGCCTTCCGTAATTGCCACTCGGTCAGCTCTGGAGCGTAATGGCGGGGTCATTCTGGCGTTGGTATCGAAAAAGTCGATATCGTCTTCCGTCAGGTGAATGTGGTGAATACCGACGTCGCAAGTAACGGGCAAACCGTCTTTTTTCGCACGACGCACCAGTTCGATGCCCTCGGCAGAAGAAAGGCGACCCAAATGGATACGTGCGCCGGTTACGCGCATCAGTTCGAAAATAGTGTGCAAACGGATCGTTTCGGCAATAAAGGAAATGCCTGACAGGCCCAGTCTTGCCGCGACCGGACCGGAATGGGCCATTCCCTTTTTAGACAGGTAAGGGTCTTCCGGTTGAAGCCATGTACTGTAATTGAACGAATTCGCATATTGCAGGGCACGCAACAGGACTTCCGTATCGAGAACGGGTTCATTGGCTTGAGAAAAACCGATACAACCGGCATCCGTCAGTTCGGCCATTTCAGTCAAAGCCTGTCCCTTCAAGCCGACTGTCAATGCCCCAAGAGGATAGACATGAGCCTGGTTCAGGGCAGCAGCGCGATACTTCAGCATTTCGACGAGTCCGGGTTCATCAAGAACAGGATCGGTATCAGGCGGGCACACGAGGCTGGTGACACCACCCTGCATGGCAGCCTGCATTTCGGAAGCCAGCGTCGCCTTGTGTTCATAACCCGGTTCACGAAGACGGGCAGAGAGATCGACAAAACCCGGAGACACGACATGGCCAGAAGCGTCGATTGTTCGGTCGGGTGTGAAATTCAGGATGGTTGTACCAGCATCTTCTATAGCAAATACTTTTCCGTCGGCAATGGCGATATTTTTTATGCCATCGATGCCGTTGGCCGGATCGATCAGTCTTCCGTTTGCGATAAGCAGTTTCATACCAATATGTCCTTAATACTGTCCGGTTGTTCTTTCTTTTTTATGCCTGATTGCTCGCCAGAATGCTCATGACGGCCATTCTGACGGCAATGCCGAATGTCACCTGGGAGAGGATGACAGCCTGTTTGCCATCAGCCACCGCAGAATCAATTTCGACACCCCGGTTCATCGGGCCGGGATGCATGACGATGGCATCGGGTTTTGCCAGCGCAAGCCGTTCAGGCGTCAAGCCGTAATTCTTGAAAAATTCCTGTGTGGACGGCAGCAGGGCACCATTGATGCGTTCATTTTGCACTCGCAACATAATGATGACATCGACGTCTTTCAAACCTTCATCCATATTGGTGAAAACGCGGACTCCCATGTCTTCCATGAAAGATGGAAGAAGCGTTTTCGGGCCGATCACGCGGATTTCGGGAACGCCCAGTATTTTCATGGCATGGATGTCGGAACGGGCGACGCGGCTGTGCAAAATATCACCGATGATGGCCACTTTCAGATTGGTGAAGTCTTTTTTGTAGTGCCGGATCGTGTACATGTCGAGCAGGCCCTGCGTTGGATGGGCATGACGGCCATCGCCGGCGTTGACGACGTGAATGTGATCCAGCTTGTGTTGATTCAGATGAGATGCGATCAGAAATGGCGCTCCGGACTGGTCATGACGCACAACGAACATGTCGGCGCTCATCGCAGTCAGGTTATCGACCGTGTCCAGAAGCGTTTCCCCCTTGCTGGTAGAGGATGCAGCGATGTTCAGATTGATGACGTCGGCCGACAGGCGCTTGGCGGCAATTTCGAAAGTTGTCCGGGTACGGGTAGAGTTCTCGAAAAAGAGGTTGAAAACACTTTTTCCGCGCATTAAAGGTACTTTTTTGACTTCCCTGTCGGAGACACTGACAAAGGAAGAAGCCGTATCGAGAATGTAATTCAGGATGTCTTTTGGCAAGCCGTTCAGAGCCAGAAGGTGTTTCAGCTCGCCATTGCTGTTTAATTGAGGATTAGGCATTTTCCACCGTCAGAGAAAAAGTGTTGTCATCTAAGTGTTGCAAAACCAGCTTCTCGTTTTTTGCAAGGGAAACGTGGGCAGCGACAAAATCGGCCGCGATTGGCAGTTCACGTTCACCGCGGTCGACCAGTGCAGCCAGAAGAATGCGGGAGGGACGACCGTAATCGAACAGTTCGTTGATCGCCGCCCGGGTGGTCCTGCCGGTATAAAGAACGTCGTCGATCAACAAAATGGTGGAATCGACCACGTCGAAAGGGATCTGCGTGGGTTTGACCTCGGCAGGCAATCCCTTCTGGGCATAGTCGTCGCGATAGAAGGAAACGTCGATGAATCCTGGAGGATTGTCGAGTTTCAGATCGTCCACGACACGCTCGGCGATCCAGGCACCACCGGAGCGGATACCGACGACGGCGACCTTTGGAGTATTGGCCAAAGCGTCGCGGATTTGTGTCAGAAGCTTCTGGTATAAAGCTTCAGCGTTCAGTTCAGTCAAAGATTGATTCATCGAAGTATTGTTGCAAAATAAGGGCAGCTGCATGAGCATCGTCAGCCTTGCCACGTTGAAAATGGAGAACGGATGACGAATACCGTTCATCGACCATAATGATTTCAAGCGAGAAACGACCACGCAGCTGATTGGCAAAACGCTTGCAGCGCCGGGTCATTTCATGTTCGGTTCCATCAGGATAGGAGGGCAATCCCACCACGAGTTTGACCGGTTGCCATTCTTCTATCAGCTTGCCGATTTTGGAAAAACGGATATCATTGGCTTCGGCGTTAATGATTTCAAGAGGCCGTGCCGTACGGGACAATTCGTTGCCGATAGCGGTTCCAATCCGTTTCAGCCCGAAGTCGAAAGCGAGAATGACACCCGGGGTATTGTTCATTTTTTTCAGTTACCTGATAAACGACATGTCGTTTATCAGGCGTGTCCAACCTCATAAGTCAGTTTGTTCGGGTCGAAACCCAAAAGTTTTATCGCAGCAGTATAACGCTGTGAAATGGGCAAATCAAAAATGATCGAAGGATCGGCCGATACAGTCAGCCAGCCATTGTGGCTTATTTCCTGTTCCAGTTGCCCGGCACTCCATCCCGCGTAACCAATGCTGACCAGCATTTTTTCAGGACCTTCTCCCGTAGCAATGGCCTCGAGAATATCCCGTGAAGTCGTGAAGGCCACATCATCGGATATGGTCAGCATGGAATTATATTTCGCGTCCGGAGTATGCAGAACGAAACCACGATCCTCCTGGACCGGGCCGCCGAACATGACCGGTTTTTTGAATGGTGCAGGAATTTCGGGATTCAGATTCAGTTTTTCAAGCAAATGGTCGAGCGTCAACTCCATGGGGCGGTTGATGACGACACCAAGCGCACCGTAGTCATTGTGTTCGCATAGATAGACAACCGTTCCACCGAATATCGGATCATGCATCGATGGCATCGCTATCAGAAAATGATTCGAAAGGTTCATGGGTTTTGTCTGTTTAAATGGCGTTTCAAAAATCGGATATTCCATCCATTTACATATCGTTATTGTATCAGTGTTGGCGTGTTTTACTTCAAACGGACTGCTCAGGGAAACCACTTTCCAAAAAAATCCTTGCGAAATCTCCTGCTGGCTTCGTCCGGGGGTTCCATAGAGGGAAAACCAAGGTAAAATAGATGAAATGTATGCAGCAAAAAGGATGAAAGACTTTTGTTGCGGTGATCGAATTTTTTCTTGCCAGTCAAAATGACCATCAAATCTGATAAATGGATCCGGCGCATGGCCGAAGAACACGCAATGATCGAACCGTTCGAAGCTGGTCAGGTTCGTTCCGTCAATGACAAAAAAATCGTTTCTTATGGTGTCTCTTCATATGGTTACGATATCCGGTGTGCTGATGAATTCAAGATTTTCACGAATATCAACAGCACCATCGTCGATCCCAAGAATTTTGATGAAAACTCATTTGTCGATGTTAAAAGCGACGTCTGCATTATTCCTCCCAATTCGTTTGCCCTGGCAAGAACGGTAGAATATTTCCGTATTCCGCGTAATGTCTTGACAGTATGTCTCGGCAAGTCGACTTATGCCCGCTGCGGCATCATCGTCAACGTAACGCCTTTCGAACCGGAATGGGAAGGGTACGTCACACTTGAATTTTCCAACACGACACCATTGCCTGCCAAAATTTATGCCTGGGAAGGTTGTGCACAGGTTCTTTTCTTCGAAAGCGATGAAGTCTGTGAAACATCGTACAAGGACCGGAGCGGCAAGTACCAGGGGCAGGTCGGTGTTACTTTGCCGAAGGCGTAACTCGGCAGACTGGTGTTTGCGGTATAGGTAATTTTGTTTTTAGCCTGTTTTTTATAGAAGTCTATGCTGATCTTTTATCTGCGCAAATTGACCAGTGTGGAAAGAAGCGTCAAAGCGGATATCCACCTGGGATTGTCTTTGGCATTCATCGCTGGTGCGATGAATGCGGGCGGTTTTCTGGCCGTCCAGCAATATACCTCGCACATGACGGGGATTATCTCCAGCATGGCCGATGGCCTCATTATCGGGAATATCAATCTTGCCCTCGCCAGTGTCGGCGCGCTCATTTGTTTTATTGCCGGTGCTGCCCTGACGGAACTCTTCGTTAACTGGGCACGGGGAAAACGCCTGCAAAGTGAATATGCGTTGCCGCTCATTGTGGAGGCAGTCCTTCTTCTCTGTTTCGGTATACTGGGAGCAAAACTCCATCGTCATATGGGGCTTTTCGTATCTATTACCGTGATGTTGCTTTGTTTCCTTATGGGGCTGCAAAACGCCATTATTACCCGCATTTCCAGCTCAGTCATTCGCACGACACATATGACCGGTATTGTGACTGATATCGGGATTGAGCTCGGCAAGCTTTTTTACTGGAACCGGAAAATTGATCGGGAAGACAAATCCTACGTCAAGGCGAATCGAAGCAAGCTGATGCTGTTTATCGCCCTTTTGTTCATGTTTTTTTTCGGCGGGGTTGTCGGGGCTTTCGGGTTCAAACTGATCGGCTATACCGCAACTATTCCGCTGGCTGTTTTTCTATTGATTCTGGCCTTTATGCCCGTTGTAGACGATTTGAAGAGAATCTTTCACTGAAAGTTTCATTTGTAACAATTTTTCGGAAAATAGAGCTTGATTGTTACGGTCTAAAGCGCTAGCTTATGCTCATCTTTCACTCGCAATGACATTATGTCCTCTTTATTCAATTGGCCCGTCCGGGTTTACTATGAAGACACAGATGCAGAGGGTGTCGTTTATTACGCAAACTACCTGAAATTTTACGAACGCGCACGTACGGAATGGCTCCGTTCGCTGGGTATCAGTCAGGAGATACTGAAAAACAGGCACAATATTATTTTTGTGGTCAAGAACGTTTCGATTGACTACCGGCGCCCGGCCTTGCTGGACGACGAACTGACGATAACGGCAGAGGTAGCGCAGTTGAAAGGCGCTTCCATCCTGTTCGAGCATACCGTTTTAAGGGATGGCGATGAGTTGAACAAATGTAGTGTGACAATCGTTTGTGTTGATGGAAAAACCATCAGGCCAACTCCCATACCGGATGAAATTGCAAAAAAGATGCGTGAAGGACTCGCAGGCAATTAAAGGATCGCTTTCCGGGGGTGTACATGGATTTTCAATGTTTTTACTTTTTATAAAATGACTGTTTCCCAAGATCTTTCGTTTATTTCGCTGATCTCCAATGCGTCTTTGCTGGTTCAGCTCATTATGGCTCTGCTCGTAGTCGTTTCCCTTATGAGCTGGACGTTTATTTTCCAGAAAATGTTTGCTATCAAAAGCGCCCGGACCGAAACCGTCAGTTTCGAACATGCTTTCTGGTCGGGTGGTAATCTGCAGAATCTTTACCAGCGCGCAGGCAGTAATAATAAAACAGGGGCACTGGAACGCATTTTTCATGCCGGAATGGGTGAATACATCAAGGGCAAAAACGCCATTTCCGGACATACGGCACAGGACAGCGTTGCTGTTTTAGACGGTGCCCGCCGTGCCATGCGCGCCGCTTACCAGCGCGAAATGGACAGTCTTGAATCCCATCTGGCCTTTCTGGCTTCAGTCGGTTCGGTTTCTCCCTACGTCGGACTTTTCGGTACGGTTTGGGGCATCATGAATGCTTTTCGCGGGCTGGCAAACGTGCATCAGGCAACGCTGGCAACGGTTGCACCCGGTATCGCTGAAGCGCTGATTGCAACGGCTATCGGTCTGTTTGCCGCTATCCCGGCTGTAGTGGCCTATAACCGGTTTTCGCACGATATCGACCGCCTGTCGATCCGCTTCGAAACCTTCATCGAAGAATTTTCCAATATTCTCCAGAGACAGTCACGGTAGGTGAGTCATGTCAGAACAGATTTCAGGTTCCTTGCGAAGCGGCCGCAAAAACAAGTTCAAGTCCGAAATCAACGTCGTCCCGTACATCGACGTCATGCTGGTGCTTCTGGTCATTTTCATGGTCGTGGCGCCAATGACCAATCCGGGCACAGTCGATTTGCCTTCGGCAGAGAAAACAGCTTTGCCGCCAACCGACTATATCCAGATATCGCTGCGCCCGGACGTCTCCGCTGAGATCGGGATACACCGGCCCGGCAAGGGAAAGGATACTTTTGAATCAGTACCTGACAAGGATGCCCTGATCAACAGTCTGCAAATTATCCATGCTGAAAATCCGGATTTGCCGGTGTTGATTGCGGCGGACAAGAATATTATTTACAACGAGGTAGTACAGGTGATATCCGACGCGAAGAAAATGGGTATCAGTCGGGTAGGACTGGCGACGAGGTAAATGGAGTTATCTGGCAAGATAATGGAAAACAGTCTGCTCTCCATACCGAAAGAAAAAAAGCTGAAGCCCGCTTTTGTGCTGGCTCTGCTGGTTCATCTTGCGCTTCTGATTTTCCTTTGGATTGGCGTCAGCTGGCAAAGCGAGACCGGTGATACCGTGGAAGCGGAAGTCTGGGATATCAAGGTTCGGGAAGCCGCTCCCCGCGCAGCAGGTGAACAGTCGGAACTGGCTGCCGCTGAGCAGGCAGAACTGCAGGCACAGGAAGAAAGTGCTCCACCCCCTCCTGCTCCGGCTGTAAAACAGGCGACGCCAGAACCGAAAGTGACAGCGCGACCTGACATCGCTCTGGAACAGGAAAAGAAAAAAGCGGAAAAGAAAGCGGCAGAAGACCGGAAAAAAGCGGAAGCCAAACAGAAAGCGGATGAGGCCAGGGCACAGCGGGAAGAACAGGTTCGTCTGAAAAAAGAAGCGGCTGATGCCACGCGAAAACAGAAAGCCGAAGCGGCAGCGTCACAAAAACGGGCAAAGGCGCTTCTGGATCAGGAAGCACGCCGGATCGCCGGTGGCGGCAGTGGTGGCGGAAAAGGCAAAGGTTCCGGAGGTGGTGGTACGCGGACAACCGGTCCAACCGGAACAGGGGGGAGCGGAACAGCGGCACGTTCGACGGGACCAGGAACGGCCGATGCCGGATATATCGCCATTGTGAGGACGAAAATAAAGAATAACACCTCGTTTAATGCATCTTCGGCGATCAAGGGGAACGCCCCCGTTATTTATGATGTCGAATTGCTGCCGGACGGAACTTTGCGTAATATACGAATACGCAAGTCCTCAGGAATTCCGGGGTTCGATGAAGCGGTATTGAGAGCCATTGAAAAGTCAGCGCCTTATCCCAAGGACAAGACAGGACGTGTTCCTTCCAGGTTCTCTGTAACACATAAACCGAAAGACTGAATGTAACTATGAAATCATTTTACCGTTCCTTGCTGTTACTGGTTTTTTCTGTTTTCCTGTCGGCGCAGGCTGTTGGACAGGAAGTGCTGAACATCGATATTGCCGGCGTCGGCAATAAACAGATTCCTATCGTCATTGCCGGTTTTTCCAATGAAGCGACTGCACCTGAAAAAGTGACCAATATCATCAAGGCCGATCTGGCGCGAACGGGGATGTTCAGGTTGATCGGCACGGATGCGATTATCGGTGAGGCGGCTGATATCGATTACAAAAAATGGCGGGCACAGGGGGCAGATGCGCTGGTCGTCGGAACGCTCGTCAAATCACCTGACGGGAAGATCGACGTTCGCTACCGGCTTTTCGATCTGGGTAAATCCAGCCAGTTATCTGCCCTGTCAATGGTCGCGCCCGTTTCCATGACACGTGTGACAGCCCACAAGATTGCGGATGATATCTATGAGAAACTGACGGGCCATAAAGGTATTTTTGCGACCCGGATCGCTTACGTGACCAAAACAGGCAATGAATACCGGCTTGAAATCGCCGATGCGGACGGTGGCAATAAACTGGTCGCCTTGAGATCGAAAGAACCAATCATTTCCCCGTCATGGTCCCCCGACGGTACCAGGGTCGCCTATGTCTCGTTTGAAGCCAAAAAACCGGTCGTCTACGTACAGAATCTGGTGACACGCCAGCGGACGATGGTTGCCAATTACAAGGGTAATAATTCAGCACCGTCATGGTCACCGGATGGAAGCCGCCTCGCGGTGGCGCTGTCGAAAGACGGATATACGCAGGTCTATACCGTCGGTGCCAATGGTGGCGCACTGAAACAGATCACGCAGACCAGAAGCATCAATACCGAACCGCAATTTTCTCCGGATGGCCAGTGGATCTATTTCACCAGTGACCGCAGTGGCGGTCCACAGATTTACAAGGTCGGCGTTAACGGAGGCACTCCACAGCGCGTAACTTTTCATGGCAATTACAATATCAGTCCCCGCTTATCGCCGGATGGCAAATCGCTGGCGTATATTTCAAGACGGGGTGGTTATCAGCTTTATCTGCTGGACCTGACGAACGGTCAGGAACAGAGACTGTCTGATACTTCACGAGATGAATCGCCAAGTTTTTCTCCTAACGGACAGTTCATCATGTATGCGACCAATGGTGGTCGTGGTGCTCTTTCGGTGGTTTCGGTTGACGGACGTGTCAAACAGCGTTTGTCTATGAAAGCCTCAGATGTTCGTGAACCCTCATGGGGTCCATTCATGAAGTAATTATTTATAAGGGAATTATCATGCTTGATCTGAAGAAGTTGGTCGTTATCGTGTCAGGAGCCTTGATCCTGACAGCCTGCGGTTCATCAGTGAAACTGGATGAAAATGCACCTGTTGAAGACAAATCCGCTTCGGGTTCGTCTTCGTCAATGGATTCGCGTCAGGTTGGAACTGTAACAGCTGGATCACTCGATCCGTTAAGCGATCCGAAAGGTGAACTGGCTCAGCGCAGCGTTTACTTTGATTTCGACAGTTTTGTCGTCAGCAGCCAGTATGAACCGGTTGTACAGGCTCACGCCAAATATCTGAACAGCCATAAAGACAAAAAAGTCGTCATTCAGGGAAATACCGATGATCGTGGTGGCCGCGAATATAATCTGGCTCTGGGACAGAAACGGGCTGAGGCAGTTCGCAAGTCCATGAATGTGATGGGCGTTTCCGACAGCCAGATCGAAGCCGTTTCTTTTGGCAAGGAAAAGCCGAAAGCCACCGGAAACAACGACGCTGCCTGGGCTGAAAACCGTCGTGCCGACATCGTTTATCAATAATTATGAAAAAATCCTCCCGTTTATTCATTGCCTTGCTGGTGGCCACAATGTGGCTGCCAGTTTCGCAGGCACACGCCGGTTTCTTTGAAGATGACGAAGCACGCCGGTCCATTCTGGATTTGCGTGCCAAGGTAAAGGATCTTGAAAACTCGAAACTGGACAAATCGAGTGGGGTAAATCTGGCTAATCAGGATGACGTATTACGTGATGAGATCGCCAAATTGCGTGGGCAGATTGAGGTTCTGAACAACCAGGTCAAGACAATGGAAGAACGCCAGAAAGATTTTTATCTGGATCTTGATACGCGTTTGAAGAAACTGGAACCACGTGAGGCGACGACTGCTGCAAAAGAATCGTCTGCAGACAGTAATGAAAATACAGCTTATGCCACAGCGGAAGACAAATTCAAGGCGGGTGACTACAAGGGAGCTGTCTCGGCTTACAACAGCTTTTTGAAGCAATATCCCAAATCAGGCCTGATTGCATCGGCGCATTATCAATTGGGAAATGCCTACTATTTGCAGGGTGACTATAAAAATGCGTTAAAACAGCAATCTACGGTCGTCAGACGCTATCCTAAAAATCAGGTAACGCCTGATGCCATGTTGAATATGGCGAGTTGCCAGATCGGTTTGAACGATATAGCCAATGCAAAACAAACGCTATCTTCGCTGGTAAAAAAGTATCCCAAATCTGCTGCGGCGAAAAAAGCAAAAGAACGGTTGGCACAGCTTTAACATTTTCAGGGAAAAATTTACCAATGCTGTTCAGAATATAAGGAAATTGTAATTTCCTTATATTCAATTAAATCTGGAATAGTCGTATTGCGTTCATCATTATTGCAAGTCACCTGTCTTGAGAGGCGTTCGGCCTTCTGGCAATGAAATGATGAATTCCTGTACAAAATCGATGGAAAACAGATAAAAGGATTGGTTTCAGTATTATCCGGGAGTACCGATCATGGCAGATTTAATGATCTTGTGATCTGGCAGGCCTATTGAGGGTAATGTCTCGTTATTGAAAAGGACAGACGAATGTAAATTAACAAAACAGCTGGCTTTTCATGAGAAAAAAGAGGCGCATGGCGTCTCGAATGCAATGATGAACCATCACATAGTTTACTATGCTATCCGATATTGAAAGGCTGACCGACAGTTTTTAGCCGAATACTGTATGCCGCTTCGGTAATATATCGATATCAGGTTATCCCTGCTTACCTGTCTCGTTTGCATATATCTTTTATAGAGTTCGTGCCAACAGACAATAATAAGCTTCCAAAAAAAATTACACTACAATTCTTGTTTCTGCAAAATTCAAAGTGCAGATATCTTCCCTTTCCTGTCATAAAACATAAAGACTATTTATCAAGTCTGATGTTTTTCTGATCATTTATTTTAATCAAACAAATTTTATTAAATATTAGGGCTGAGATTTATCACAATATTAAAAGCCTAATAGTGATTCATCCTTAAAAAAGGATTTGCATCATATACAAATGGTAATTTCTATAAACCGCATTAAAGAACTCCCGATCTTATATTTAAATCAGGGTATAAGGAGACATAATTATGGCATCACCATTGGAAGGTATTAAAGTAATTGATATGACACAAGTACAGTCTGGTCCTTCATGTACTCAAATGCTGGCATGGTTCGGCGCAGATGTTATTAAAATCGAACATCCAAGCAAGGGGGATCCAACTCGTACTCAGCTTCCGGATATTCCTGATCTTGATGGCATGTATTATCTGCAATTAAACAGTAATAAACGTTCCATCGAATTGGATGCAAAGACGCCAGAAGGAAAAGAGATTCTGACGAAGCTCATTCAGCAAGGTGATGTATTCATTGAAAACCTGCATCCTGGTGCATTGGATGAAATGGGATTTACATGGGAACATATTCACGAGATAAATCCAAAAATCATTTTCGGAACGATTAAGGGATTCAGCGAAAATTCTCCTTATGCCAACGTCAAGGCATATGAGCCTGTTGCACAATGTGCAGGCGGTGCGGCAGCTACTACCGGATGGTGGTCAGGTGACAATAACATACCGACACAGTCATCTGCTGCGCTAGGTGACAGTAATACGGGTATGCATATGGTGATTGGTCTGCTGGCCGCTCTTTTGCAACGCCAGAAAACAGGTGTGGGACAAAAAGTCACCCAATCCATGCAGGATGCTGTGTTAAATCTGTGTCGTATTAAATTCAGAGATCAAATCATATTGGATCACCTTGGAGTTCTTTCTTATTACCCGCAATATCCTGATGGGAAGTTTGGTAATACCATTCCGCGTGCCGGGAATGTTGAGGGTGGTGCTGTGCTGGGCTGATGTTATAAATGCAAGGGTTGGGAAACCGATTCGAATGCATATGTCTACATTGTTCTTCCTCGAGATGACAAAGAATTTGCTGAAGCATGCAAAGGACTTGGTAAAGAAGCATGGATAACAGATCCGAAATTCAGTACGGGCGAAGCTCGTGATGCGCACAAGTTTGAGATTTATAAGGAAATCGAGGAATTCACAATTGATAAGGATAAGTTTGAATTAGTAGACGAATTGGGCAAATTTGGTATTCCATGTGGTCCGGTACTAAGTATGCTTGAAATCAAGAATGACAAGTCTCTTCGTGAAAGTGGCTCAATTGTTGAAGTTGAACAGATCGAACGCGGTAAATATTTGACGATCGGTATGCCAATGAAGTTTTCCGATTTTAAACCCACCATTAAAGGTGCTCCATTACTTGGAGAGCACACAGATGAAGTGCTTCAGGAACTGGGTTATTCCGTTCAGGACATTATCAAGCTACGTGAGAAAAAAGTAGTTAGTTCTAAATAAGGGGAAAAGTAGATTGTAACCAGAAAAACTGGTTACCAGAAACTGTCCCTGTTTTCTCATGTATTTTTTGGAGGTGTATATGTCGACTGGTATTGATCAAAATCTCACTGATGGCATGCATATAGTTGTCGAAGCACTATTACGCAATGACATCAAAACCATCTATGGCGTTGTCGGTATTCCTGTCACTGATCTGGCTCGATATGCGCAGGAACGTGGAATTCGGTATGTTGGCTTCAGACATGAACAGTCAGCAGGAAACGCTGCTGCTATTACTGGTTATTTAACAGGAAAACCTGGAATTCTTCTGACTGTTTCTGCTCCTGGCTTTCTGAATGGTCTCAGTGCATTGGCCAATGCGACGATCAATGGTTTTCCCATGATTCAGATCAGTGGGTCCAGTGATCGTGCCATCATTGATCTGCAACAGGGCGATTATGAGGGATTGGATCAGATGAATATTGCCAAACCTTTTGCAAAAGCTTCATACAGGATCAAAAAGCCGGAAGATATTGCTGTTGGTCTGGCAAGAGCGATTCGTGCGGCTGTTTCCGGACGTCCCGGCGGTGTGTATCTCGATCTGACGATAGCCCTCCTGGAAAGTGTCATGGATAAGGATAAAGCAGAAAATAGCCTTTTCAAGGTTATGGACCCTGCACCACCACATATTCCATCGGATGACTCTGTAAATGCAGCTCTGAAACTGCTTGCTGAGGCAAAAAAGCCGTTGGTCATTCTCGGTAAAGGTGCTGCATTTGCACAGGCAGACGAAGACATTAAAAATTTCATTGAGAAAACAAACATACCTTTCCTGCCGATGTCAATGGCCAAAGGTTTATTACCGGATGACCACCCTCAAAGTGTGGCGGCGGCACGTTCCCTTGTTTTGAAAAATGCCGATGTTGTTATGCTTGTTGGCGCACGCCTGAACTGGCTTTTATCTCATGGCAAAGGCGATCATTGGAATCCGGATGTTCGTTTCATTCAATTGGATATTGATTCGGAAGAAATTGACAGTAATCGTCTCATTGAAGCGCCTGTCGTTGGCGATATTGTCTCGAGCATGAAAGCCATGCTGGCCGGTTTGTTCAGATATGAAATCAAGGTCCCGCCTGCATGGTGGGATGGCATCAATAAGGACAGGCAGGTAAATGACGCAAAAATGGAAGAGCGTCTGAGTCAGAATCCAAGCCCAATGAACTATTTCAGTGCGCTAAAGGCCATACGGGATGTGCTTGACGAGCATAAGGACATCTATCTTGTCAATGAAGGCGCCAATACTCTGGATGATGCCCGTAATGTTATCAACATGTATTTCCCACGGCGACGTCTCGACTCCGGTAGCTGGGGAGTGATGGGTATCGGAATGGGGTTTGCTATCGGTGCGGCAATTACCAGCGGAAAACCCGTGGTCGCTATTGAAGGTGACAGTGCATTCGGTTTTAGCGGGATGGAAATCAGTACGATTTGTCGTTTCAATCTGCCAGTCACTGTCATTGTATTCAACAACGGGGGGATATATCGGGGTAATGACGTCAATCTCGGTGGTGGTAAAGATCCATCTCCTACGACATTAATGGCTTCTGCGCGCTATGACAAAATGATCGAGGCATTCCATGGCACTCCGTACAATGTGACAACACCGGATGAGCTTCGTCAGGCCTTGTCTACAGCCATTACTTCATTTGAACCCTCATTAATCAACTGTGTCATTGATCCGGGTGTTGGAACAGAAAGCGGGCACATAGGAGGATTGAATCCTAAAACATTGGGACAACTCTAGTATGTTACAGATGAAAAGGGAATAAAAATGCTGAATATCATTATAAAAGACCTGCTTCCGATTTTTGTCATTATGGTTCTGGGATATGTTTCCGGTCGACAAGGAGTATTTTCCAATCAAAATGCGCGTAGTCTTAATAAACTGGTACTGGATTATGCATTGCCGGCGGCCTTGTTTGTCTCGATTGTTAAAGCAGACAGAAGAATGTTGTTTGAGGATCTTCGTTTGTCGCTTGTGAGTCTGTTTGTTATATTGGCCTGTTATTTTATTTCTTATTTTTGTTGCCTTAAATTTTTCAAACATACCAAAGCTGAAGCTGCAATTGCCGGATTGATCGGCGGGGCTCCGACAATCGGTTATCTAGGATTTGCAGTGCTCCAGCCGATATACGGTACCAATGCGACAGTCGGGCTTGTTGTTGCTGTTGTCGCTATTGTCGTGAATGCCATTGTTATTCCAATTTCCCTGTTTTTGCTTGATCCTTCAAGTCAGCCGGTAACGGAACAGGCATCGCAACAAGTGCAAGCGGCTGCCGGAACGGATGGTCTGAAAACGACAGAACCTGTTAAAAAACCTCCGTCTGCACATGCAGGAGCAGCCTTGCTGAATGCTTTAAAAGAACCTGTTTGCTGGTCGCCTATTCTGGCTGTCATCATTGTTTTGTCCGGAATACGTTTCCCTTCCATTTTTGATCCATGTTTTGATCTTATTGCAAGTACCAATTCGGGTGTTGCTGTGTTTGCCGCCGGTATTACCCTCTCGGCAAATAAATTCGAATTTAGCAAGGAGGTTATTTTCAACTCCATTTTCAAGCTCATTTTTATGCCGGCAGCGATGTTATTTATTGGTTTGATGGTTGGAATGGAAGGTATAAAACTTCAAATGCTTGTACTTTGTGGAGCATTGCCACCAGTTTTCTCAGGCGTGATTATTGGCAGCCGATTCCAGACATATGTCCGGACAGGTACATCATCATTGGCTGTAAGTACTTTATTCTTTATGGGGACGGCACCACTGTGGGTCTGGTTGTCACGGCTAATTGCAGGTTGAGTGATACAAGATGCGAAAATTTCTATTTATGTTGAAAAACATTCATTTGTTTAGATGACGCTGTTTTTCAATGGATTCATTTATTTGTACAATGAGTTCATTATAAAAATATTCCAGGCTTTGACAGAGCCTGGAATATTTTTTCATGAAGGTGAGAGAAAAGTATCGGTTTCAGGATAATAATTTAAAAAATTATTATCCTGGTCATCTGAAGCTTGCCTTCCGATCTTGTTTCCCCAAAAAACCTGTGTGTGATGAGCCCCAAACTAAAATCATGGCTATATTCGTATTATGAAGATTGCAAAAAAGGATCATAGATCCTTTTTTATCTGGTTTTTTGTTATCAGGCTGAAGCGTGTTGGCCGGCGTCCGTTGCTTTAGACAACGCCGCTGCCGACAAGGACTTTTTTTCTTTGCGTGCCTTTGCTGTTGGCAGTCTGCGAAGGTTGCGCAAGGCCTGAAGATCCTTGATTTCAATTGTTTTCTGATCGACGCTGATCCAGCCTATTTCGTGCAGGGCCGACAAAGTGCGACTAACCGTTTCCAGAGTCAAACCGATGTAGCTGCCGATTTCATGCCTCGTCATACGCAGATTGAAAATACGGTGGGAATATCCCATCTGTGCAAAGCGGTCAGACAGGGAAACCAGAAAACGGGCAACTCTTCCTTCAGCGGACAAGGTACCCAGCATGCAGATCATTGCCTGTTCGCGAACAAGTTCGCGGCTCATGACGCCATACATCGCATGTTCCAGCTCCGGATAGCTTTTGCCAAGAGAAGTCAGTTTCTTGAAAGGAACCAGAATGAGGTCGCAATCCGACAAAGCGACTGCTTCGGAAGAGTGGAATTTGCTGTGGATACCATCGACACCGAGCAAATCGGATTTCATTGGAAAGGACAGTACCTGTTCATTACCGAGTTCATCGATCATGACTGTTTTCAGAAAACCTGAATTGACGATGTAAAGCATTTCAAATGGTTGACCGATTGTATGGATGCGTTGGCCGGTTTTGAACTGTACGTGCTGGAAAAGAACTTCTTCGTTGGCCATTGCCGTGTTGCCTGGAACCGGGATGCGCAACAGAGTGCAGATATCTTTCAGATTCGACCAGAGTTTTCCATTTTTCTGTCTTCCGGCTTCCATAGAGGAGGTTTTGGAAATATCGGCGAAAGAGTCGTTTGGTTTGGCAGAAAACATTATCGGTACCTCCAAATAAAATGATTTATAAATTTTTCTTTCAGGTAACTGATTTATTGAGAAACATTTGTTTCTTTTCTGAATCAATTGCGTTGTTTGAATTATGTCAATTTAACCAAACGATGCATATCAGCTGAAGCTTAATCTAAATGTAGGAATTGTAACGTTTCTTATAGGAATTTTCCTACATGATAGAGTGAGTTGTTAATTTTGCTATTGATTTTCATCAAATACGTTAGTAAGTCATTGAAAGGAAACGATTTAAAACGTCTCTTTTTTGATTGAATTTCCTTCGGGAAACCATAATCTTTCTTTTCAACGGAATAGTTGCCCATAAAACGGTTGAAATTTATCTTTTATTTAACTGTCATATTAATTCTCTGTTAATTCAATATTTATTTTCCATGCGGCAATTCAAGGCCGGTCAGGAACTTTTAACAGAAGGCCGCCTCCAAGTCGTCGTAGTGTAGTTATCGATGAATGAAATTTTTTAATCGATTAATTCATTAAAACGAGGTCAGGAATTCAACGAGTTTCCGACTGAAATGTGAATTATCACAAGGAGGATTAACATGGCTTCACAATCCAAAAACAGGGCGGGGAGCAAATCCGGTATGAGTATTGGCTCCAAATCTGCAAGCTCCCGCAGTACTCATGCAAAACGCGGTTTTGCCGCAATGAGTCCTGAAAAACAGCGCCAGATCGCCAGCATGGGGGGCAAAGCCGCTCATGAAAAAGGAACGGCTCATGAATTTACTTCAGAAGAAGCTCGTGCAGCTGGACGCAAAGGGGGTGCGGCAGTCAGCAAAAACCGTGCGCACATGGCGGCAATCGGTCGTAAAGGCGGAGCAAGCAGCTCCCGTTCTTCAGCTCCGCGTTCTGCATCGAGCGCCAGAAGCTAAAGGAAAAACCGGCAATGAGTCCTCTTTGAAAACAGGATTATCAGTAACCGGTTTAAGCCGTTATTCGGCATGATTACGGGGGGCTTTGCTTGGCAAAGGGGCTCCCCGTTATTTTGTCCGAACGATGCAAACAATATCCGAACGTCGTTTGACGTAACACATGGATAAAGGAGAAAGAAAATGACGGCAGTAAAAATTGAGGAAAGTTCAGTTGTTGAAAGGCAGCCGATTTCGGCAGAGGAAGCAAAAAGAATCATGCTTCCCGGTATTCGCTGGAGTGCGATTTTTGCCGGCGTTGTCGTTGGTATATCCATACAGACATTATTGGGAATACTGGGTATTGCGGGCGGCCTTTCGACGATCAGCAGTGTTGCAACAGGCGAGAGTGCCGGTTTCGGCCCGATGCTGTGGACACTGGTCAGTTTATTGATTTCAGCCTTTGCAGGTGGTTTTTTTGCATCGCGTTTATCCGGTTCGAGAAGAAAAGGAGATGGTGCGATGTTCGGTGCGGTCACATGGGCTGTCTCGATGCTGGTTTTTGCGCTGATGCTGTCCACTGCAGCAGGTTCGATATTGAATGGCATGATGTCGGCCGCCAATACGACGGTCGTCTATTCAGCTCCGGCCAATACGGTAAGTCCTGCGGTTTCAGCGCAATTGCGTCAGGAGCTGGGGGGCGAACTGAATAATGCCAATTTCCAGCAATTGCAACAGTATTTGCAGGCTGGTCAGCGGGAAGAGGCCATCGTTTATCTGACTTCACTTGGCGTCGAATCGTCACGTGCGGTGTCGGTCGTCAATAACGCGATGGATCAGATAGGAAGCACGGCAGTCGTCACGACCCAGCCGCTGATTTCACCTGACCAGTTGATCAGGGCGGTCAGTGCAGCAGCATGGATGGTGTTTATCGGCGTGACCTTGTCTCTGATCGTCAGTGTCTGCGGTGGCATTATCGGTGCCAGGTACGTTTATCGATCCATTTGGGGAAGAAACGGATTTCCTCGCACGTCAAGGGAAAAAAATTTCATTGATTGAGATCGTTTGACAAAGACGTATGACAGCTTAGACAAACCGGTTTATGTTTATCCCAAACTTTATCGCCTGATTAAATCGGTCGGTAGCCTACAACGTGACGGGTGAAGGAATGGGTGGATATATGAAAACCGGTTTGTCTCTCCAGAATCAATTGATACAAAACTGGCTGGTAGTGCTAAAAAAAGCGGAGCCGGCCAGTTCTTTGATTGAAACGCATATTTCGTGGGTGCTACTGAGCGGACAATATGCGTACAAGATCAAAAAGGCGCTTCAGACCGATTTCCTCGATTATTCGGATTCGGGGATGCGCCGTTTTTATTGCAGGGAAGAAATCCGCCTGAACCGGCGTACTGCTTCAGATATTTATCTGGATGTTGTCCAGATAGGGGGTACTCCTGACAAGCCCTCGTTAAGTGCGAGACCCGTTCTGGAATACGCTGTCAAAATGCGCCAGTTCGATATTAATAAACAACTTGATCACCTCCTGGAAAGAAATCATCTTACACAAGAGCATGTCGACAGTCTCTCTGATGCTATAGCTGATTTTCATCTTCTTTTGCGAGAACCATACCAGAAAGAAGAACCATCCCGTTTCGGATCGCCCGAATTTGTTCTGGAAAGAATGCTTTTAAATCTTCGTGAACTGAAGCTTATGCTGGAACGAGCTGATGACCTGAAGTTGTGGGAAGAAATGAAGCAGTCACAATTACATGAATTTACCGTGGAACGTGACAGGCTGGAAAGTCGTGAGGAAGACGGCTTTGTCCGTGAATGTCACGGTGAC
>JAHYZB010000094.1 GCA_019424645.1 Oxalobacter formigenes | reverse complement strand
CGACGCGCCGGAAAGCATCCTGCGATCCTGCCGCCCTGATAGTCGTTCCCAGCGTACAGATGACGGCATCGGCCTTCCACCAGTCTTCCGATTCCGGCAGATGGCCAAAGTCTACGACCGGCGAGAAAAGCTTCTGATGGGATACCAAAACCCGTCTTCCGGGTGCGACGATGGATTCGATTTCCGGATTGGCCAGTGCTTTTTCAAGGACGTGACGCCCGACAAGGCCTGTCGCGCCAACAATCAGCAATTTCATCCTTGTCTCCTTGCAAGATTCCAATAGTGGACAATCCGTTTTACGAAGCCGTCACATTTTTAATCAATCCTTCAAAAGTGTCGGGCTCGTAAACGGCTTTGTCAACCGGTATGGATACCGGTCTGGTCAAAGAGGCTGGCGATGTGCGCAAAAACGCCAGTGACGGAGCATGAAAACCTGCCCTTATTTCACGGCCGGTTTCCGCTGTCTGCCAGAGTTCGAATGTCATGAAACTGCCCGGTATGACAGGATCGATTCCCAGTTCCGGATCAGTCCAGTGAATGTCGAGCAATCCGCTGACGTAGGCGATATTGGTATCGTGCCCGACCAGTATCGTCAGCGGCGGGGATTTGTCCGAAAGAAGGGTTTCATGGATATATTCCAGCATGTGCGTCCCGCCCGCTTTTGCCAGCAAGTGTGCCCGGTGAGTGGCATTGAATACGGCATTATGGACGGGGATAATCTGCCTTAAAACCGTTTCATCCACCTCTCCCCACCCTGCACTCTTTTCCGGCCACTGGGCAAATTCCAGCAGCATGATTTCCGCCAGAGTGGAAGCGATGTGCCATTTTCCCGCTATATCGAGTTTGGGTTTTCGCGGATCAATACTCATGCGGTTCGGCAATCCCTGTAAAGTACAGGAAGTCGTCCCGCCCAACGCCCCGCATAGCGAAGGCCGGCAACATTTCGTGATGTCCTGCAGGATTGTCAGGGCGTTGCCGATGGCGGGGTCAATGTCCAGCGGATCAAGCAGCGCCTGCACTTCGGCAAGCGCTTTCTGGCGATCCATTGTCCGGTACATGGAACTGTCCGGATGAAAAAGCAGATCGTAATGGCTGCCGTATTGCGGCCTGATGTGGCAACCGGGAAAAAGGCCTTCAAACATGGCAATGGCACTCATTCGGGTTCGCTGGTCTTCATCGGCGATCAGCGCATATTCGCCAGACTTCGGCAAGCCGCCTGCCGGAATCAAACCGTTACTGGCAAGAAAAGGTTTCATGCCGGCCCACTGTGCCCTGATCAGTTCTTTTCCCCTTTCCGTCAGGTCTCCCTGACTTTCTGGCCATGTCGGCCAGGCTCTTGTCGACCACTGCCTGAGCGCCGCATCGCTTTCCTTCGGCGAACGGATACCGTGACGGCTCAGGATGACCGATTTGACCAGATTTGCTGACTTCATTTTTCCCCCGGTAATGACGGGCTTTGCATGAAAAGTGTTGTTTATTGGCAATATATTACGTCATGAGACGAACTTTTTATAAGCAGTTTTTTTCATTTTCAGGATATCGAAAATGGAGGGCTTGTTTTTGTTCAACAGATGTCTGTTATCTGTTTAAGGAATTTTTTTCCTTATATTTAATTACTATTTTGCCAATTAAACAAAATGGAGAATGTTCCGTTTAGTTTCTTCAGGTCATTTTTCATTTTCACCTGAAAATCCTGTCTGAATTTCGTTATTTCATGGCAAAAACTAGTACCAAAGGACAATATTTGCCCTTCATTTCGAGGACTATTCTTGATTTATATCAAGCAATCATCCCGTCTGGCATCCATTGCCCAGACGTTTTGGCACATCAATAACTTAACGAAAATGAGGTGAATCATGGCCACAGGAATAGTCAGAGGACTGGTCGGTTCGGTAACCGTTACCGATACCAGAGGCGTCAGCCGGCAACTGCGTACCGGTGATGCGGTAGAACTCAACGATACCGTACAGGCGGCCAGTGGAAGCACCGTCCATATCGTATTTGACAACGGCAATTTCGCCACGGTCGGCAGTAACGAAAAACTTGTTCTGGACGCGTCCGTCATCGACCCGATGGCCGAATCGGAGAACAAGACTGCCGTAGACCAGAGCGTGGCCGACATTCAGGCAATGATCGCAGCCGGAGCCGATCCGACAGAGATCGCCGAGGCAACTGCGGCCGGAGCGGATGCGGGAACCCGTGGAGACCCGAATCATTCCGGTTCCCACTCCTTTGTGGTTGTCGATCAGGCAGCCGCACGCGGCGAAGTGACTCCGGGTTTTGAAACGGGCACCTTTTCCAATCCGCTAACGGATACGGAAAATGTCGACGGTCGGCTCGATACATTCCTTCTCGACCCGGATACCCTTCCCGATCCGGAAAATCCGGATGTTCCACCATCCAATAATGACCCTGTCATTTCCGACGAAGGTCAGGGGCTCTTTGTCAAAGAATCGGGTGTCGGTACGGAAGCACAGGGAGGAAAACCGGGCTGGGCCATCGGCGAGCATAATCATGCCATTGCAGGCAAGCCGGTCGATGAAGGGTCTTTCAGGGTCGCTGATGCGGACGGAGACACTCTGACGGCTACCCTGCTGGACAAGGACGGAAATCCGATGCAGGGAGTAGTAACGGACGATTCCGGCACGATGTCTGTCCAGACCGAATACGGCACCCTGACGGTGACGCCCACAGAAGGCGCGGATGGTTCCGTTACGTATACCTATCATTATGAACTGGACAACACATTGGCCGATTCGTTAAACGAAGGCGACGATCCTGTTTACGAACACTTCCAGATCGAAGTTTCCGACGGTCATGGCGGAACGGTTACGCAACCGGTCGACATCACCATCGAGGGCACAAACGACGCCCCGACCTTCAATGGCCGCGGCCAGAACGTCCAGTTGAAGGAAGAAGGCGTTTATAACGGCAACACGGAAACGACTGATGACCATAAAGACAACGGTTTCGTTTTCGAACAGAACGACCGCCCGAAAGTCCAGGGAGATCTCTCGACATTCGTGACCGATGCGGACAAGGGAGCCGACCTGACCTATACGGTCGATCATTTCAATGTCAGAAACTCCGCTGTCGATTCTGTCGAAACGACTCTTTTTACCGGCAACAACACTCCGGTTATCGATGATATGACGGGAGAAGCCGTCAGGATATCGGTCGAAATGGTCGGCAAGCCGACGATCGATGCCAGCGGAATCCAGACAATTCATACCAATTACGGCATTCTGACGCTCGACACCAGAACAGGCCACTATACGTTCGAACTTGGTGGAAGCGAGGAAGCGGACAAACTCGTCAACAGCATGGCTGCGGGTGAAAAATTCACCTTCCAGTTCGAAACGCTGGTAACCGACCAGTTCGGCGCCATCGGCAAACATGTCCTTAACGTCATCATCGAGGGAGCGAACGACATCCCGACCCTGACGGTAGACAAGGTGACGCTGGACGTAACCGAACAGGGAGAAAATGTCAGCCCGGATTATACCGGCACTGATTCCGGAAGCGCCCATGGTATGGACGTCGACCGCAGTGCAGACCTGCATTACAGCCTGATCGACGAAAACGGCACGGAAACCA
>JAHYZB010000093.1:3227-20999 GCA_019424645.1 Oxalobacter formigenes | reverse complement strand
GAAACAAACACCCCATCTGGGAACCCAGATGAAGCTGGCAAACAAAACAGGCATTGGCCAGACCACTATCGGCCGGATACGCCGTGGCGAAGTCAATGCAACAGCAGAAAACCTCCGTGCCATTGCAGACGCATTCGATGTACCCGTGGGTTATCTTTACGGTGAAGAAACCGTTCATGGCATCCGTGTCGACATGGATACCCGGCAACCCGAGCCCGCACGAAAAAGAACGATGGGCATGACTCGCGGCTATTCCGGTCCCCCGCCCGACAAAATCGGCCAGCTCCCGCTCATCTCATGGGTACAGGCCGGTAACTGGACGGAAGCAATCGACAACTTTGCACCCGGCGACGCCGAAGAATGGATACCGTGTCCCTTCAAGCACAGCCAGAATGCCTTCGTATTGAAAGTCGTCGGAAAAAGCATGTACAACCCCGGCAATGACAAATCATTCAACGACGGTGATTACATTGCCGTCGACCCTTGCCGTGAAGCCCGCAATGGCAGCATGGTCGTCGTACGGCTGGATGACGATCACACAGCGACATTCAAACAGCTCCTCGTTGAACCGAATGGTGAAAGAATGCTCATGGCACTGAACCCGTCCTGGCCCAACAGGATCATCCATATCCATGCCAGCGCCACCATATGCGGAGTTGTCATTGGCAAATGGACAGCAGAAGACTGACATCTGATGTTGCAAAAAAGCAAACGGTCCATTTGCCCGAAACAGCCAGACAGCAATTGCTGCAATAACATCTACAAATAACAGGTTTGATTCCGGTCTTCCCGGGAAAAAACCTGTTCATTTGAGCTGGTTGTCTCGTCATTGCGCGAATTTTCCGTCAGGAAAATAGTGTCCCCTGATTTCTCATACCCGCCAAAATCCCTTTTGGGCGTAGCCCTGAAATGCATAAAAAAATCCGATAATGGACTGATCGGAAACCAGAATCGACTTTATTTCCATAAATCAACATTTTATGGCTTAAGCGTATGTTTTTTAATAAAAAATTTATAATGAAAGATTATTGCGCTAATCTGCCAGCCTGATGTACATTAACAATACGGCGATCGTAACGCCTCGTAACCACCCTTCATACTTCGTCTGAAGCGGGATATTTCCAACGAATGGAAACAGGAAAAAATACCTGTTCATTCCATTCGTTGCTTTTTTCATGCAAAAACTTTTTCCAGATAAAACACCTTACGCAAAACCCGTCATATTAACTTTCAGTCAATCAATATAATCCCATCCATTCGGCATGGCCGATTCCATAAGGCCCGTCGCGCTGTTTTCTTTCCCGAAACGGGATCGGCAAAAAACACTAAAAACAATGAAACCCGTCCCAAAACCGGATTATTGACTCGCAAAAGCTCCTAAAAACATGTTACCCCCTCTTATACAAAACAGAAAAAAAGGACAAAAAACCGGCCATCTGGCCGCCTGTTTTGCATTTTGGCCCTCAACGTCAAACACTGTCGTCAATCAATCCGGAAACAGAATCAAACCTTGCCATCCCGCTCTGATGTAAACCTCACGTTTGGAAACTTGCAATAAGGCAAAAGGCACGGTACATTACAGCCCAAGGTGCTCGTAATCACCTGTAACCAAACTTGAGGCAACTCAAGTGTTTCTGTCCGTCTGTCAGACGGGCGGGAGTACGGCTAAATAAAACACTCCCTTCGGGGAGGAATAAGCCTGCCGGTTGGTTACGACGGTTACGAGCTCCCGCCCGACCCCGCTTTTGGGTCACTACGAACGGGAGCTTTACATGACCAGCCATGATTCCATCCCCCCGAAAACCGTCATCAACATCGATAAACTCGCCATCGTCAACGATGCACGAAAAATTGTCGACGTCGTATTGAACCTGGCCATCGAAGCCAACAGGGGACTGTCTGCACAGGAATGTGAAATTCTTGCCGCCGTCACCCGTCTTATCGACGAGAGTGCAGACGCCTGTCTGGAGCACATGTATGAAAGCCCCCGTCCCAAACCTCCTGACAAAACAACACCGATGGAATGAAAAAATGAAAAAATGGGACATACTGATACGACACAAACCTTACATCACCGACATGGGAAAAAACTGCACAATGGAATTTCACATGATTCATGCCATAGTCGGCCGTTACATCGTCTGGTTACCCATGGCAGGATCTGACCGGCACTTCATCGCTGAAGAAGGAAACGACCTTGAAGAACTCATGAAAAAATATGACATACCATTTGAACGTGTCCAGCGACTCGGCCCCTTTATGGAAGAAGAATCAGAAAACGAACCATAAAAAACAGTAGCTCCCTTTTCCGGTTATACCCCCCCGGGTATACGTCCCCGCCGGAACCCCTTCAAATCGGAACGCTTCCGACACCGGCATAAAAATACCCGCCTCATCCATTGAAATGTGACTGATTAGTTTTTATTTTCCCGGCATTTAAATGCATGAAAATAAAAAACAATAATTTTTGATACGCATTTCGGCTCCCTGTCACTGGCTATACCTGAAAGCCCTGACCACAGGCATACCATGAAAAACCGGTCGAATACTGCTTGTCTCCCCAAACCAGCACGACAATACTTCCAGCCGTTTTATTGCGATAAGCGAGCGTCGCCAATCCTCCAGATGTCTGGATATATGTACTGTTTCCTGTAAATGAAAAAGCCGGAGATTGAAATGGCACATGAAAATTCAACGTATGTTCCGTGGTTGTAGCTGCAGGATAAGCAAGCTCTCCCCCCTGCTCAAGCCATCCATCCGACCATTTCCTGTACCAGCCTGAACCGTCATTTAAAGAATCAGTCACATACCGGACGAGCTTGCCATCTATCGTCTTTCCCAGCTTGCCATTCATCTCGCCAGCCAGTTCTGTAATATCGACCAGACCGGGATTGGTAGCGGCATCGAAAGCCTTGATACAGGGCAGAAGAGTCAGGGAAGGAGGCTGGACAGTCCCGGAATTCCCGTAAACGGGATTCGACAGGGAAGCATCGAAAGACCAGCTACCACTCCCGGTAGTTTCCTGTAAAGAGCCGGTATAAGCATTCCGGTTATTCCCGACAACAACGGCACCATATCCCGTTCCCTGGGTTCCAACATTATTGCGAACGTGTGTATTTGATATCCCGCCCGTAATATTCGGCAATCCCGCTTCCATCTTCTGCCCCGGAACCGCACTCCCCTGCGGGAACCTTCCGGTAAGATCAGGCAAATTGAACGTCGTCTCCCCATTCCCTGCGCCGAACACCGTCCCGATAGCGTCAAACAAATCCGGATACGTTTCCCGTCCCACTTCCGCCCCGTCCGCTCTCAGATACCCTGCGGGAGGCGTCGCCATCGCAAAATAGTCAATCGATCCGATTGGCGTTCCCCTTTTGGCAATCTCCGCTTCAAGTGCTGCCAGTTCCTCCCTGTCCGCCTTGGCAGACATTGCCGCCAGAACCTCCGTCCTGTCGGCCTTATCCAGCAAAACACCCTGCATCTCTGCACGACTCGCCAGAGCAGACAAATCAATCCCCAGGGTCTTTCGCGCAGCCTCCTTCTCCGAACTGTCCTCCCCGAACAATTCCGCCAGAAAATCGCGCAAACTGCCCAATGCACGCTTCATTTCCCCCGTCGTCGTCTGCGGCGTTTTCGTCCCCGACAGCAAATTCTTTTCCGGTAATCTCGTCATCGCCTTCCCCATAAAAAAACCCCGCCAGAAGGCAGGGTTTGAACCAATCACTTTTTTTGGGCGCACCTCGCCCGACAATTGTATTTTATCAAGCCTTTTTTCTTCGGTCAGCTAGTGCAACACACTGCTTGCATAAAAGAGATGCGGATTGAAAAAAACAGCTGAACGACCTGAAAAAAGACCTCGCAGCCCTTTAAATATCCTATTTTAGAATAAAACAACATTTTAGGAAAACGCACAAAATGTTGATAAAGTGCAAACACTTTACCAGAGCGACTTCTATTATTGATGTATGTAAAGAAACGGAACCGCATCAAACAAAGACCTATCTAACAAAAGCCTGACCAGCTCCGTATCCAATGACCGTTTTTTAATGTACAGAAATAAAAGGTGTTGCCATGTCTCCCCGCCGAACCAGCCTGATCAGTTTTATATTGATTGCCTTCATCCTCATAGCAGGAAAACCGGTATACGCTAACGAACCGCTTGGAAAACGCCTCTCGGCCGGTGCCACCCAAAGCCTTTATGTCGATCCGGAAGGCCAGCTCTGGGCCTGGGGCAACGTCACTAACGGGAAAAGGAAAAGCGTCAAACCCGTCAAAATCATGGACAACGTCAAAAGCGTGTCCGCCTCCACCGGCGTCAGCTACTCATACGCCGTCAAAAAAGACGGTACGGCATGGGCGTGGGGAGACAACACCTTCGGCCAGATCAGGCCAAACACCAGTTCTTCAACCGCCTACATCACCAGACCCGTCAGGGTCATGGACAACGTCAGGATCGTCGAATCCGGCAATGCCACCGTCTTCGCCATCAAAAACGACAACACCCTCTGGGGCTGGGGTGCCCCCGGCCGCAGGCGTGGCGACATCATTCATGCCAATTCGTCCGTCCCGTCCAAAGTACTCGACAACGTCGCCATGGCCAGCACCTCCATCTCGCACACCATCGCCGTTGACGAAGACAATGTCTTCTGGGGATGGGGTGACAACCGGTGTCCTACCTATCCGGAAAAACGGCATCTTCCGTTGAAAGTCAATATCGACGCATTAGACGGCCGCAAAATCACCAGCGTATCCAACACCATGGGCCAGACCTTCGCCGTCACCGAAGACGGACTGCTCTGGCAATGGGGAGCCGACCGAAAGATACACCGCAGATGCCTGAGCGACAACATGATCCGTCCCATCCACATGCAAGGCATCGACAACGTCAAAGCCATCGCCCCGGGCAAGGATTACCTGTTGATCCTCAAAAGAGACGGCACCGTCTGGAGCTGGAACTGGGCGAAAAGCCCGCTGAAAAACATCCCGAAATACCGGCAGATTCCCCTGACCGGCATCATCCAAATCGCGGCAGGTGACCACCACTTCCTCGCCCTGAAAAAAGACGGCACCGTCTGGGCAACCGGAGCCAACCAGTACGGCCAGCTCGGCAACGGCACCACGAAATACAGCGATGTCCCTGTCAAAGTCGAACTCCCAAAAAAAATGGTCTGGCACCAGAAGGCAATGGATTTTTTTGCCCAATATGCCAGCGTCATGATCGACTGACATCATGAATCGTAAAAAGTACCCTGTCAGGAAAAACCTGAAAAACAAAACGGGTGAAAACGGCATTTCACCCGTTTTGAAAAAAACGCCTCGATTGCAACCTGAACTCATAAAATTTTCATGAACAAAAGCGAATTCCTGTCTGCAAAAGCATATTCAATCGGTAACATGTCACGCGACACTTCCAGAAAGCCTTTTTTCCGGTAAAAAGCATGCGAACGCGTCGCCACCGCAGGCGTGTCCAGAACAATCGTCGCCAGATTGTTTCGTGCCGCACAATCCGTCAGGCAATCGAAGAGCTGGCCGGAAACCCCGTATTCCTTACCCCTGAACGATTTCGCCACAAAAAACTTCTTCATTACCCCGCAAGCATTTTCCCTCACCTGCAAACCGAGCGTTCCGACCACCCGGTTTTCATCGTCCAGCGCCACCCAGAAGCCACCGCCAGTAGCACCGTAATGTGCATCGATGTCCAGTAAATCCGGCTGATCGTCCAGCGTCAATCCAAGCCCTGCCTCCCCGTTCTGGATCGACAGAACCAGTGCAATCACCTCATCCCGGTACGCATTTTCACAAGAAACGATCTTCAAAAAACCTCCATACCTGAAAATTTCTTCATGCCTTTAATCATACACCCCCGTCTACAGATCAAACAAAACACACTCCTCCCCACCTGATGTCCTGCCGGGCCCTCTTTACAAACAAAAAAACTTGCAGGCCCATCAAAACATGCCATCATGGAACCTGTCTGGTGTTTCAACGATCAGGCACAAGTTTCCCCCCGTACTGAAAAACAAAAGAAAAACAGAATGGACACACTGGAAAGACAGCTCGGATTCATCAGAGAGGCGGAAGGTCTGAAATCCGTCGTGCGCGAAGCATGGGCATCGACCGGACGCAGGGAAAGCACGGCGGAACATTCATGGCGACTCGCCCTTTTGGCCGGACTCCTTGCACCCGCATTCAACGTCGAAATCGGCAAAACCCTCATGATGTGTCTCATCCACGATCTGGGCGAACTCTACATCGGCGACATATCCGCCGCCGCCCTGCCCGACGAAACCGAAAAACACATCGCCGAAGAACGCGATGTCAAACACATCCTGTCCCTGTTACCGGCCAAACAGAAAGAAACACTTTTCGCACTCTGGCGCGAATACAACGACAACACAAGCCCTGAAGCCCGTCTCGTCAAGGCACTGGACAAAGCCGAAACCATCATCCAGCACCATCAGGGAAAAAATCCGCCGGACTTCGACTACCAATTCAATCTCGACTATGGAAAACCCTACTTTACCGGCCATCCCCTCCTTCAGAAACTGCGCGACATACTCGACACGGAAACCGCCAGCCGTGCCCGGAAAGAAACGGTAGCACCCGGGAAATAACTGAAATCAAAACCAGTCACTGGCGAAAACAAAACAAACAAGCCTCTGGCAGCAAGCTGTACAAAACCCGGGAAAACGACAGCTTCAACATCCTGATCATATCGGCCTTCCCGGTCAGGCCGAATCCCCATAGCAAGAGCAAAACCAGCCGATTTTAAAAACCGGTTTCACCAGAGACAAACTTCAAAACAAAAACCTGTCTTCCCCATTCAGATCCCGGCATATCCATGCCGCCCATACCGTAAAACAGGAACGGACAGATCCCACAAAAAAAGCCCTCTGAAAAGAGGGCTTTAAAACAGGACAAACTTTTATATCAAAAAACGATCCGTAAACAAATGACCTAAAACGCATAATTTACCATCACCCGCCCGGCAACCCCTTCCCGCTGCCCGACAGACCCCTTCACCGCCGCATCGACCGTCCAGCCACTGGTTTTTCCCGGCTTGAACCGGATACCGATCTCACCCACACCGGAATCGCCCTTCATCGACAGCTCTTCCAGATTCAGACCGTAAACCGTTCCCTTCGCCGTACCGGAAAACTCATGCTTCCATGCCACAGAGACATACGGCGTAAAATTCCGGTTCCCCGTAAAATTCAGGCGGGCGCCCAGTTTCGTCCTGTGGCTGTCGATATCGTCGAAATGATACGGATCGTCCGCCACACTCGCGTCATACCCTTTCAGACGGGTCCACTGATACGCCGCCGACACATCCAGACTCATCCTGCTGCCCAAAGCCGTCAGATAGCCCACACCTGCCCCTGCGCCATAATACGTCGCCGTTTTGTCGTAAGCCCCGCGCTTGCCCTCGGCGCTATACAAATTGCTTTTGAAATCCGTATTGACCCGTCCGATCTTCGCATTCACCTGCCCGTAAGTCCCCTTCAGAATGCCTTCATTCTGTTGGTACTTCGCCATCAGGCCAACCCCGTAATAATGCGTATTTCCGTCCCCTTTGGCTTCACTCGTATGGTCGTCGATACTGCCCCAGCCCGCCTCGACATAAGCGCTGCCGATCACATCGTGTTCTTTCGAGCCATCCAGTTTTGCCGCCACACCCAGCAAAACGCTCTGGCCGCTGGCAGAAGAGCTGCTTGTACTCCCCGTATCGTAGCGGAAATCCCCTGCCGACATCGCGCCATAAAAACCCGCGCCCCGGCTGGCCGATACGTCTGCCGCCCGGTCCAGTCCATCACCCAGCGCGAAATCCGTTCCCTGATTCAGGAAACCCATCGTCGCCATCCGCCCCGTCGAAAACACACTCGTCGACTGTCTGACCGCCACCACATCCTTCACCACTGCCGACATATTGCCGGAATCGTCCAGATTCAAATCGATTTTGTATTCGAGCGAAACCCCCTGAACCCCGCTGATCTCCTTCTGCTTCACCCCCGTCATATCGATACCCGCGTCATTGCTGATCAGCGTCACACCGCTGCCGATATCCAGAACAGGCGCGCCAGCTGCCACCGCAATACTGATATTGCTGTTGGACAGATCCGTCCTGTTATTGTCCAGCAAAGTCAAAAGCGTCTGTCCACCCGCGCTCCTCAACCTCATCATCGACGGCGTCACGATAAACTGGAAATTCTCGAAATTCGCCACGTTCTGGGCAACCTGTCCGGACGTCCATATCTGCAAGGTATTCCCCGTCTTCACATCCACGCCCGAACCCGGCACATCCGTCATACCGCCATACAGGAAAGCATCGCGGATATCCGCATTGCCCCTGATAATCACCGTATTGCCGGTTGCATTGCCCTTTCCGTTAACGGCATAGCCTCCGACAATATTGCCCGTCACCTTCCCGTCCGTCACCGTGACCGTATTGCCCGTCGCACTGCCATCGAACGACCTCCCGCCCGTCACATCGCCCGACACCAGAACACCCGTCAGATCGACCGCATTACCCGTGGCATTTCCCGAATAAGCCGACCCGCCATACACATGGGAAACCGAGCCTTCCGTCATCGTGACCTTGTTTCCCGAAACAGTCGACGCGCCCTTCTCGTCCAGACCGCCATAAAGCAGACTGACCGTACTTTTATCTGCAATCACACTGTTATTTGAAACGCTTGCACCGGCCAGCGTGCCAAAACCATAACCACCCGAAACCGTGCCCACCGTCGCCGTCACCTGATCCAGCGTCACCGTATTGCCGCTCACATTCCCCCCGGCAACCGCACCGGAAATGTCACCGCCCCACGTTTTGCCACGAATCGACACGGAATTGTCGGAGGCATTCCCACCGACCGACACACCACCGGCCACATTCCCCGCCACATCCGTGTCAACCAGATCGACCCGGTTGCCCGACACCGTTGTCGAACCGGCCGTGAAACCGCCATAAACATCCCCGCCGACCGTACTGCCGGAAATCCCGACCATATTGCCGGCCACACTGCCCGAAACAGACTGGCCACCCGTCACATTACCCGTGATCATCGTGCCATCCGCCGTTACCCGGTTTCCAGACACCGTGCCCGAGCCTTCGCCCCTGCCGCCGACAACCTCATCGCCGACCGAGCCGCCTGACAATATGACCTGATTGTTCAATACATTCCCGCCGGAAGAAATACCGCCAAAAGCAATCCCTTTTGCCACCGTATTGACCAGCGTCACCGAATTCCCCGACACAGAACCGGACCCGTCACCATAACCGGCATAAATCTCATCACCGACCGTACTGCCACTCACCAGCACATGATTGTTCGACACATTACCATTGCCCAGCGACGCGCCACCCATCAGGTCGGTTCCCACCGAACTGTTTTCAATCGTCACCCGATTGTCCCGGGAATCCCCGCCCGAACTGAAACCGCCCAGAACCGAAAGCCAGACATCCACACCATTCTTGAGCGACACCGAATTGCCGACAGCACTCCCGTTGCCTTCCGTGTCCGCGCCGTAAACCGTGCCCACATGAATGGCGCCGTCAATAAACACCTGATTTGCCCGTGCGTCCGTATCCCCGCTAATGCCGCCCATGACATACTGGCTGACACCAGCCTTCGCATACACCGTATTGTTTTCGACGGTCTTGTCCGTCGACATCCCCCCGAACATACTGCCGTCCACCTTTCCGATATTCGTCACCGAATTGCCTGACGCAGCATCGGGGAAAAGCGCCTTTCCTGCCATCAGCGGATTGGAACGCAAGGGACCGGATTCATAAACAATCGTTTCGGCATGACCGACAGGCGACACCATAAGGGAGAGCATCAGTGCCGCCACAATCACATTCGGACGGAACAAGTCGAAATCCCTTCCGGATTCCGGCAAGAGAGCGTGAGACATTTTTTGAGACATAGGCGTGAAGGAATCCATGATATTCCTCCTGTAAAACCGGTTATATAAACTGTATATATCACGCTTATTCTACCCGCAATAGTTTCCTTGGGGAAACATTTTTTCCTGTTCTGACAATAAAAATTGTAACAACATCAGGTTTAATCCATTTATACAAAAGTATACAAACTTCCAGATAATAAAATTACCGTATAAATTTGTTCAAAAACAACGACTTGAAAACGGAAAATCCCTGGCAATCCGCTATGGAATCTGTGTAGGAACGAGCCTTTTGAAGGCATCATGAAAACCGGTTGAACCGCCACTAAACACCGTCAGGCCGCTTTCTTTTCAACCCTGCCGGATCACACTCCCGATTCACAGGCTGACCGAAGAAGAATTGCCTGTTAGTATTTTTACCGGCGCGCCAACAATTCGCTGTATTGGATTAACTGACAGCTCACTTTCATGGAAAGTGACGTGAGCTTATTGGGAGATACCATGAATACACCAGCACAAGGCAAAACCGGCGCGACACATCCTCAAAACGATTTCAAACCCTTCGCCACCATCCCTGACGCCAACGTCATCGAACAGGCCGAATACGAAACACTGGCCGCACGGGATAGCGGTTTCAGAAAAGGACTGGCAAGATCGTCCGAACTGAACAAGGTCATGCGGCAAAGCTCGTCCATCGCCGCCGCCCTCGCCCGGTTTGCCGCCGCCAGAACAGACGAAGCCATCCTTGACAACGGCGACATCGACACCCTCGCAAGACAGATCGAAACCGCCATCAGTTCGGTTTCCTCCCTGCTGATCGCCGAAGCACAAGGGTCGCCAGATACACTGACAGCGCAATTCACCCCGGCAGTAAAAAAACTGGAAAACGGCCTGCTGGTGCACGTGCGTGCAAAGGAAAAAAATACCGGAAGCAGCCCGACATTCAACGCCGATGAAACCGGAGCGAAACCCGTCGTCAAGGGCAACAACCTGAAACTGGAAGCCGCAGACATCGCCGGAGCCGGGCACTGGCTTGAAATGCAGTACGATAGCCAGCTCGACAAATGGGTTTTGCAAAATCCCGCCAAAGGCATCACGCCAGCGTCTGGCGTACCCGTCGGAACCATCGAATAATTCGCCATGCCAAGCCCACCGGCTGGTTACCTGAAAGCAGACGGCGCGGAAGTGCGAAGGCAAACATATCCGGAACTCTATGCTGCCATCGGGAAAATATTTGGGGAAGGCGATGGAGAGACGACGTTTAACCTGCCTGACCTGATCGGCCGGTTTGCACAGGGAAGTTCTTCGCCGGGGCTGAAGATTGAGGCAGGATTGCCGAATGCATTGGGTTCAATCTCGACCGATTATTGCTGGATAAGAGGCTCGTCAGGAGTATTTAATGCGACTTCACCTGCCACCAGAGACATCGGAACAATGACAAGAGAAAATTATAATTCAGGCATTAATTTTGATTTGTCCCGTTCGAACCCCATCTATGGCGCATCCAATACCGTCCAGCCCCCAGCCTTGACCCTGCTACCCTGCATCAAGGCCTTCGATGCCGCGACGAACCCCGGCCTGATCGACATCACCGGACTGGCCAATGAAGTGGCCTCCCACAAACATGTCACCGAAACGTTCAACGATGGCACGAACTGGTACCGGAAATGGCCGGATGGCTGGGTAGAACAGGGAGGAACCACATCCGGAAACAATACCCCGCAGATTAACCTGCTCGTTCCCATGCAGGATGCCAATTACTTTGTAACGCGATCCATCATATCCGGCTATGACAGCAACGTCACCTCTGCAAAGACATGGACAGCTGTCACTACCGTAACGGCCACACAAATCGGCTGGTTCAGTGACGCTGCAAACCAGCAATCGAACAGATGGAATGTATCCGGATGGGCAGCATCGGCATAATCAGGAAACCAACTATAAAGATGTGAAAAAAGCGCACCCTACAGGTGCACTTTTAATGTTCAATCCCTTCTTCTGCCTCTTGAATCAAAAGACAGATCACATTCCTCCTGACATATCGTTCAAACCACAAAAAAGCCGTTCATTCGAACGGCTTTTTCAATCAGGCTTCAAAATACCCCTCAAGGCATAACCGGCTTGTCCGCCAAAAACCTCAATCGCACATAATCGGCCACCCATGTCCCGTCGGCCTGCATCAGCTTCGGCTTGCAGTGTTCGATCACGTCATTTAAAAAGTCTTCCCGGTTTTCCGCGTCGAACGAGGCCAGAAAATCCTTCGCAAACGTCGAAACCCAGCCACCCACATCGCCCGGCAAGGGCGTCGGACGCTCGAAGAGCTCAATCGATTCCACGACAAAACCCGCGTCCTCCAGCAAGGTCTTCGTTTCCGGCACATCCAGAAAATGCCAGGGCTTTGGCAAGGCATGGTCATCCAGTCCCCGACGGGCAAACGCATACTCGATCCCTTCCCGGATCGCCTTCACATTCCCCTTGCCACCGCATTCCACCACAAAACGGCCACCCGCTTTAAGCGCGCGGAAAACACCGCTCATCACCTTGTCCAGATGCGTCATCCAGTGCAGCGCCGCATTCGAAAAAACCCCATCGAACTCCGCCACGAACGTCAGCGCCTCGGCATTCATCACACGGGCATCGACCCCCCGCGCTTTTGCCGCATCAACCAGTTCACGGCTTGAATCCACCCCGACAACATCGCACCCCATCAAAATCATCTGCTGCGCGTGATACCCGTCCCCACACCCCAGATCCAGAATCCGCTCATGAAATTTCGGTGCCAGAAGCCGAAGCACCGGCATCCCGAGCTCGGAAACAAAACGCGCCTCTTTCGCATAAGAATCCGCATCCCACGTCTGCATCAATTTTGAAACCATTCTCACCCCGGTAAAAAGAAAAAGCCCATACACATACCTTGCCAATCAAACTTCAAAAAAAACCTTCCATCAGGGCTTGACCGCATGAAACCGCAAACGGACATAATCCGCAAACCATTTGCCGTCCTTGAACAGTGTCGGTCTGGCCAATTCCATCAACTCATCCAGAAACGTCTGGCGCTCTTTCGGATGAAGGGAAGACAGATAATTATTCGCATACACCGACATCCATTCCCCTACCGTACCCGGCAGGCTTGTCGGCCTCTCTATCGTCTCCATCGTCCGGACCTTCATGCCATGTCCTTCAATCAGGCCAGTCAGGCTGTCACGGGTATAAAACAGCCAGGGATGGAGATTCTCGATTTCAATCCCCCGGCGCTCCAGAGCTGTCTGGACAGCCGCAATGACATTTTTGAGATTTTCCCTGTCCCCGGTTTCACCGACAAAACGCCCCCCCTTTTTCAGCGCGCGCGACACGCCCTCGATAGCCCGGTTCGGATGGCGCATCCAGTGCAGCGAGGCATTGGAAAAAACCGCATCGAACTCATCCTTAAATGTCATCGCCTCGGCATTCATCAGCCGTGCATCCACATTTTTCTGCCTCGTCGCTTCAATCGCCTGCGAATTCACGTCAATGGCAACCACCTCGCAGCCCATCTTCACCATCTCTTCGGCCAGCAATCCCAGACCACAGCCCATGTCCAGAATCCGCTCGCCCGGCTTCGGGTCCAGAAGCTTCAGCACCGGCTCACCCATATCCGTCATCACAGACGCCATCCTGATCTGAATTTCCTGAAAATCCTTTTCCACTTCGCCTGACATATCGCACTCCGTTTTAAAAAAACAGCAACAAAACGGTCACTTACTGTCCCGGCACTTGTCAATTATCCTTTTCGCCGGCTGCAACCGCTCCCAAATTTCGCCAGATGCATCCAATTAGTCCTCAAATACAAAGAAAAACCTGCTAACTCAACTTTAACACGTCAAAAACGTTCTGTTTCAAAATATTGTCCATTTTTACAATTCGTGTATCCTATAGCTTTCCAACATAAGGAGTCCCGTTTAAAAAGCCATGCCCGAGCGACCTGAACCCTGGCAAAATGCCACCAAACCAGCCGTGTCCCTTCTGGACAGACTGGCTGCATTCATCTCTCCTGAACCTGATTCCCGCACCGAACTGCTGGAAATCCTCCACGACGCCCAGGAACGCAAACTGATCGATTCCGAATGCCTGTCCATGATCGAAGGCGTCTTCAAGGTATTCGAATCCGCCGTACGTGACATCATGGTGCCGCGTTCCCAGATGTATGTCATTGACATTACGCGACCCATTGATGAATGGATCGGCAACGTCATCGAAAACGGGCATTCCCGCTATCCCGCCGTGGAAGGCGAAACGGACGAAGTCATCGGCATCCTCCATGCCAAAGACCTTTTGCACTACCATGAAGAAGGCTTTTCCGTTCGTGAAATCCTGCACCCCGCTGTCTTCATCCCCGAATCCAAACGGTTAAACGTCCTGCTCCGCGACTTCAGGAACAACCATAACCACATGGCCATCGTCATCGACGAATTCGGCAGCATCTCCGGCCTTGTCACCATCGAAGACGTCCTTGAACAGATCGTCGGCGACATCGAAGACGAATTCGACGAGGAAGAAGACGTTGACAAAATCGTCCCCCTGAAAGCCGGAACCAACGGTCCCCGCTGGCGTATTCCCGCCCTGACCGAAATGGACGATTTCAACAAAACGCTCGGAACCGGACTCGAAGACAACCGCGTCGATACCATAGGCGGTTTCGTCGCCAACCATCTGGGTCGCGTCCCGCACAAGGGCGACACCTTCGACATTGGCGAACTGCACTTTGAAGTCCTGAGCTCTGATGCGCGTCAACTCCATACCCTTCTTGTCGAAAAAAACGCAGCGATGCAGGAAAAAAATCCCGTTACGCTGTAAAATACGCACATTGCTTTCCGGGGTCCCTGAAAACACAGAAAAAGGACCCGATTTGCCGATTAACAGTTACAATCTGTTCAATCCGGTAACGGAAGGCAGGCCATAAAACATTAGCCAAAAATGAGGTATTTATGAAGATTGACAAAGACATCGAAAAAAACGATGCCGACGATACCGGCATCTGCCTGAACTATATTGACAACGACGCTGACGACCCCACGTTCGATTTGAACCTGACCGGCCGCAGCATGAATCACCTTGATGCCCAGTGCGAACCGGACCCGTTCACACCGCCATCAATTGAAGCGGTTGCCTATCAGGACCCGCTCGGAGACGTCGAACTCGGCGACATGGACGACACCGGCATCTGCATGGGTTACATCGATCCCGACATCGACGACCCGACCAGTGAAGTCGATATGAGCGGTAGCGAAGTAAACCGCCTCTACAACTAGACACCGCCGCTCCCCTTGCGGGAACGGACGGAAAAAGGGAACCTTGAACGTTCCCCGGGAATTTTTTTTCCGAAGAAAGGGACACCGACGGCCAATGAAACGATTAAAGCCCTTACTGCTTCCTCTGATCGCTGTCATTGCCGGCGCGTGTAACACTTTCGCTTTCGCTCCTTATCACTTCTGGATCATCCAGATCCTCGCCCTGGCCATACTCGCCAGTCTCGTTATCCGTACCGACAAGGCCAGAACCGCCTTCATCCTTGGCTGGGCCTACGGTTTCGGCAGCCTCGTTTCAGGCATCCACTGGCTTTTCGTCAGCATGCACCAGTACGGTGGCATGAATGCCCCCATGGCCGTGACCGCCGTCGTCCTGCTCTCGCTCTTTCTGGGCATACTGGCCGGCTTCGCCACAGGCCTGACCCGTTTTTTCATGAAAAGATGGAACGCGACAAACACCGTCACCGTCTTCTTCATCTTCCCCGCTTTCTGGGCCATCTTCGAATGGGTACGTGGCTGGATCGTCACCGGGCTGCCCTGGGTCGTTACCGGCTATGCCCACACCGGCAGCCCGCTGGCCGGATACGCCCCCATCGTCGGCGTCTATGGCATCTGCTTCATCGGCGCGATACTCGCCGGTGCCATCGCGCTCTTCTTCACCATCGGACGCGAGCACTGGATAAAACTTCTCGTGGCGTCCGTTTTGCCCATCGTCGTGATTCTGGTAGCAGGCCAGCTCCTGCGCCATGTCCAGTGGACAGAACCCGCAGGCCAGCCGATACAGGTACGCCTGTTGCAGGGCAACATCCCGCAGGAATTCAAATTCACCCCCGAACAAATCAACTCGGCCCTGACCATGTATGCCGACGCCATCACGAACAGGCAGGCCGATTTGATCGTCACCCCCGAAACCGCCATACCGCTCTACATCCAGCAACTCCCGATCGGCTATCTCGACCATTTTTCCCAATTCGCTGCCCGGTCGTTTTCCCACATCGCCCTCGGCATCCCGCTGGCCGACAGTCCGCGCAACTATACCAACAGCCTCATCGTCATCTCTCCGGAAGACCAGGAGAAAAACGCACAATTCGGCTACCGGTACAACAAGCACCACCTCGTTCCCTTCGGCGAATTCGTCCCGACGGGATTCCACTGGTTCGTCAACATGATGCGCATCCCGCTGGGCGACTTCACCCGTGGCGACCCGCTGCAAAAACCCTTTGCCGTCAAAGACCAGTGGGTCATGCCCAACATCTGCTATGAAGACATCTTCGGTGAGGAAATCGTCGACCAGATCCGCAACGAACAGGAAATCGGCAACAGCCAGCCCACCATTTTGTTAAACGTCTCCAACATCGCCTGGTTCGGCAACACCATCGCGCTGCCCCAACACCTGCAAATCTCGCAAATGCGCTCGCTGGAAACCCGCCGGCCCATGCTGCGCTCCACCAACACCGGCGCCACTGCCGTCATCGACGCACAAGGCAACATACAGGCCCAACTCACCCCATACACCCGTGACGAACTCAACGTCACCCTACAGGGCTACCACGGATCGACCCCGTACATTCGCTACGGCAACCTGTTGATCCTCGCCATCGCCGTCCTCTTTCTGGCCGTCGGAAAATTCGCCTCCAGACGGCGATAAACATCCACCGCACCATAGCCGAAAAAAAAGCCATGCGACCTCTGGCAATGGCTTTTTAACAGGCAAGCCTTTTATCAGCCGACTTGCAGCAAGCTCTTCAAAAACCTTCATAACGAGACCCCATAGAGAGGATTCTGACCCCCTTTTCCTCTTCAGAAACCTCATAAACCAGCCAATGTCTGATATTGACCCTTCCTGAAAATACCCCTTGTAAATCACCCACCAGCTTTTCATATGCGGGGACAGTACCAAACGGGTCATTTTTCAACACGTCAATCAGGTTTTTCGTTTTTTCTTCCAGATGAGCCGCTTTTAACTTCGGTATGTCCTTTAACGCATATTGACTGTACACAATCCGGTAACACACCATGTCACCTCATTTTCAGGCTTGCTTTCAGACAATGGCTCTTTCATCCCTGCCAGAATCTGTTCCTTCAGCCCGGGAACCGATGAAAAATAAAGTGTTTCGACAAGACTCCTGTAATCCGCCTCACTGATCACCACGGCATTACCGTCTTTTGTACTGATGTTAACCGGCTGGTTGAATTTGATCGCCTGTTCGAACACGGAAAAAATATTTTTCTGAAATGACGTGATATTCATATCATTCATAGCCTTACCTCAATAAAATCATTGCGCGTACATAATAATGAACACATCAAAATAAACCAGGCCCCCTTTCGGCCTCCATTGACACCGTATCCGTTTCCGTCTGTTGCTCACGTTCAGCATTTACCGCCCGATGTAACAGTAACAACACACACCTGTACCTTGCGTAAGCTTACATGCCAGGCCATTCAAGTGACATGTCATATGGATATAAACAAACTGACCAACATGCCGGTTTTCACGTCTATTTCCATAGACAAACGGAAACACCCCATAAAAAAAGCCCGCGCCATTCGGTGCGGGCTAAAAACAAACGCTTATGGG
>JAHYZB010000093.1:0-3217 GCA_019424645.1 Oxalobacter formigenes | reverse complement strand
ATCTCCGCTCCGTTTACAGGTATCGGAGACATCAATCACCGGAGAGCGGTTGATTTTTTTCAGGTATTTTCAAAACCTTGCTCAAGTTTGATATTTCACAGCCTGTGTAACAAATGTGACAGCACAAACCCACACCTTGGGTTACCTTGGTAACCACTTCGTTCAGTCAATATGTGGCCATGGATACAAAAAAGCTGATCAACATGCCGGTCTTTGCGCACCTTTCCATGGAAAAACTGGAAGAATTCCTGGAAAAGTCGCCCTGCCGGATAGCGCATTACGAAACGCGCGAACACATCGCCAGGCAAGGTTCCCCCTGCCGGGCATTCCACCTGCTGTGCGAGGGGCAGGTTCGCGCCTCCATGATCGGCACCGACGGCAGGCAAATCACCATTGAAGACCATGAAGCCCCCATGCTTTTGGCTTCCAACTTCGTATTCGCCACCCACAACCTTTTCCCCATCGACATCATCGCCATGAGTCCATGCGAAATCATGATCATCGAAAAAAAACCGTTCATGGAACTGATGTGTACCGAACCGGTCGTTTTACAGAATTTTCTGTGCATCCTGTCCGACCGCAGCCATATCCTCACCCGGAAACTGGGTTCACTTGTTCTCCTGAAACTGAAAAACCGTATCGCCGCCTACCTTCTTGAGCATAAGGAAATACGCAACCAGCAGGAAGTTGCCGACTATCTCGGCGTGGCGCGTCCGTCACTGGCACGCGTACTGGCCGAACTGGCACATGAAGGCTCCGTCGTCTTCGAAAACCGTCGCATCACCATCGCCGACCGCGAAAAACTTGAAAAATACCTGTAATTCCCCGAAAAAACATGAAAAAATTCGATACCATGACCACAGGCCAGATCGTGGCCTGCAACTACCAACATGCCGCCCTTTTCCAGCGCCACAGCATCGATTTCTGTTGCCAGGGAAACGTCCCGCTTGAAAAAGCGTGCAAAAAAGCGGGCGTCGACAGCCAGACCCTCATAAAAGAACTGGAAAAAGAAGCCCCCCGCGCTTATTTCACCGTCGATTTCCAGAGCTGGCCCACCGATCTCCTGCTCGACTATATCCTTAAATTCCACCACCGGCGTGCACGCAGCGAAGGCTCGCTCATCATCGAACTGGCCGAAAAAGTCCTTGCCGCACACCGTGTCCGCCACCCCGAACTGCGTGCCATTCGCCAGCTGATACAGGAATCCCTGATCGAGCTGGAAAAGCACCTTGAAAAGGAAGAGCAAGTCCTCTTCCCTTACATCTACGAAATGACCGAAGCCCTTGCCCGGGGATTACGTCCCGGATCATTTTATTGCGGCCCCCTCAAGAGTCCGATTGCCGTCATGATGGCCGAACACGATGCCGAAGGGGAACGCTGGCGGGAAATCCACCACCTGACCGACGCATACACCACCCCGGACGACGGCTGTACCACCTACTGGCTATTCATGGAACGCATAAAACTTTTCGAACAGGGATTGCACCACCATATCCATCTGGAAAACAACATCGTCTTTCCCCGGGCCATCGCCATGGAACAAAGCAGCCAGCAAAGATAGGCAAGCAGGAAAAGGACTTTATCCATAAAAAAAGCTCCTCACATGAGGAGCTTTTCCAGACCGGCCAATCCATCGCCAGTTTCACGACAGATAAACAGCTCAGGTTGTTTCAACCTTCCTCGTGACCTTCATCCATGGCTTTCATCCCTTTGGCCATCGCAACCACATTCCCCTTCACCCTGAAATAACCGATCGCCAGCGCAACCAGCCACACAGGTACCGCCATCAGCGCCAGCCGGGTATCCGGCTCGAACGTCAACAACACGAAAACGAATGCGAAAAACACCAGGCAACACCAGGTCATCCATACCCCGCCCGGCATCTTGAAAATCGAGGCCTTGTGTTTTTCAGGCCTTCTTTTGCGATAGACCAGATACGCCATCAGAATCACCGCCCACACAAACATGAAGAGCGTTGCCGACACCGTCGTCACCACCGTAAACGCCGTAATCACATTCGGCATCACGAAAATCAGCGCCGCACCGGACAAAAGGCAAATCCCCGAAAACATCAGCCCCGCCGCAGGTACGGCATGTTTCGACAGGCGCGAAAACAGCTTGGGAGCCACACCCCATGTCGACAGGCTGTACAGCATACGCGAAGTCGAATACACCCCGCCATTGGCCGACGAAGCTGCCGACGTCAACACCACAAAATTCACCACACCCGCCGCCGCCGGCAGCCCGATCATCGTAAACATCCCCACAAACGGACTCTTGTCCGGCGACACCGTACTCCAGGGCGTCACCGCCATAATCGCCATCAGGGCAAACACATAGAAAAAGATAATCCGGATCGGAATCGAATTGATCGCCTTCGGCAAGGTCTTTTCAGGGTCCTGCGTTTCCGCCGCCGTCGTCCCGACCAGCTCGATCCCAACAAACGCGAAAATCGCAATCTGGAAACCGGCGAAAAAGCCCATGATCCCTTTCGGGAAAACCCCGCCATACGTCCAGAGATTCGACAGGGACGCCTCAATCCCGTCAGGGGAACGGTAAGACGTCGCCATCAGGAAAAAGCCCACTACAATCAGCGCGATAATCGCGATAATCTTGATCAGTGAAAACCAGAACTCCGTCTCCCCGAAAAGCCGGACCGACAGCATATTCAGCGAAAACAGCAGAATGATCGTCGCAATCGCCGGAATCCACCCCGGCAAATCCGGCCACCAGAAATGGACATACCCCGCAATCGCAATCACATCCGCCACCCCGGTCACCACCCAGCAGAACCAGTACGTCCAGCCAGTGAAATATCCCGCCCATGGGCCAAGGATATCCGACGTGAAATCCGAAAAAGAACGGTAATTCAGATTCGAGAGCAACAGTTCCCCCATCGCCCGCATCACGAAAAACAGCAAAAACCCGATCACCATGTAAACCAGAATAATCGAGGGGCCAGCCACACTGATCGTCTTGCCCGATCCCATGAACAGCCCCGTCCCTATCGCCCCGGAAATCGCAATCAGCTGAACATGCCGGTTGCTCAAATTACGCTTCAGCCTCTTGTGCTTGACCACGACCGGCTGGGAGTCATCTTTATCAGTATCTTCAGTCATCAAAACATCAGTATCAACACGCGGGCCATGCCGCTATAACCATCTCTTCAAATGGACCATCGCAAGAGATTAAAGCCTTTGGCGCCAAAAAGCAAAAA
>JAHYZB010000092.1 GCA_019424645.1 Oxalobacter formigenes | reverse complement strand
TACGATGCCGGCGCCGATCCGACCATCAAAAACCAGCGCGGCTACACTGCAAGTGATTTCGCGAAGGAAAACAAGAATTCCAAAATCGTCGAAGGGCTTCGTTTCCTGATCGACAGGGAAGCCGAACTTGAGAAAAAAAGAAACCTTATGCCAAAGTTCCCGTTTTAAACGGGTTCAGGCACGTACGCGTTTTTTATTCGGTGTCAGTACGGTTGGCATCGCTTTCGGGAATGTGGTCGGGAAATCCGAATTGTAGTGAAGTCCCCGGCTTTCTTTCCGGAGCAGGGCGCTTTCCACGATCATGGCAGCGACATCCACCAGATTGCGCAATTCCAGCAGGTTATTGCTGATGATGAAGTTGGCGTAGTATTCGTCGATTTCTTCTTTCAGCAACTGGATCCTGCGCTGGGCACGTTCCAGACGTTTCGTCGTCCTGACGATACCGACGTAATTCCACATGAAGCGCCGCAATTCATCCCAGTTATGTGAAATGACGACTTCTTCATTGGCGTTCGATACGCGGCTTTCATCCCATTCAGGCAGGATGTGGAAAGGTTCTTCCGGAAGGCTGGCGATATGTTCTGCCGCTGTCTTGCCGATGACCAGACATTCCAGCAACGAATTGCTGGCAAGTCGGTTTGCGCCATGCAACCCGGTACAGGCCGTTTCGCCGACAGCGTACAGGTTTTTGATATCGGTCCGTCCCTTCGTATCGGTCACGACGCCGCCACAGGTAAAGTGCGTTGCCGGGACGACCGGAATCGGTTCTTTGGTGATGTCGATGCCGAGTTCAAGACAACGGGCGTAAATCGTCGGGAAATGTTCTTTCAGAAATTCCGGATCCTGATGGCTGATGTCCAGATGAACGTAATCCAGACCGCGTTTTTTCATCTCGAAGTCGATGGAACGGGCAACGATATCGCGGGGAGCCAGCTCGGCTCTCGGGTCGTGTTCCGGCATGAATCGCATGCCGCCTTCCGTCCCCGCGTCTGGCGGCAGTTTCAGCAGGCCGCCTTCGCCACGAACGGATTCGGAAATCAAAAACGATTTGGCGTAAGGATGGTAAAGGCAGGTTGGATGGAACTGGACGAATTCCATATTCGATACACGGGCACCGGCACGCCATGCCATGGCAACGCCGTCACCGGTCGAGGTATCGGGGTTGGTCGTATACAGGTAAACCTTGCCGGCTCCTCCTGTCGCCAGCACGGTATGCCGCGCGGCAAACGTATGGACGACGCCTTCCTCTTCATTCAGGACATACAGGCCGTAACATTCAAGGGGTTGCTTGTCTTCATAAAGCTTGTCCGACGTGATCAGGTCGACGGCGAAATGATTTTCGAACAAATGAATGTTCGGGCGGCTGCGGATAATCTTTTCCAGCGTCTGTTGCACGACATGGCCGGTGGCATCCGCGGCATGAATGATGCGGCGCTGGCTGTGGCCACCTTCACGCGTCAAATGATAGCCTGTCTGGGTCGACGTGTCCTTGGAAAAGGGAACACCCTGACCGATCAGCCAGTCAACGGCTTCCCCGCCGTGTTCGACGATAAAACGGGTCGCTTCCTCATCACAAAGGCCTGCACCGGCAGTCATGGTATCCGCTACGTGTTCTTCAATACTGTCCAGAACAGGGTCCAGTACGGCGGCAATCCCGCCCTGGGCGAAATTGCTGGCGCTTTCCCACAACGTCCGCTTGCAGATCAGCGCGATTTTATAAGTTTTGGGCAATCTCAGGGCAACGGAAAGACCCGCCAGTCCACTGCCGACGATGACGACGTCAAAATTCATGGCTTTTTCACCGGGTGAAGTTGTTCGGATAACGTCACACTATATTCCATTGAAAACGATTCGTCATGTGTTTTGGGACTGAAACGGCTGAATTTGGCAATCGAAATGATTCGAAACCTTTTCATCCGTTTTCGGTTACGGCAGGATTCATTACGACGAGCGCCTGCCCGACAGGATACCGAAAATCAGCACAACGACCGCCCCGATCAGTAACAAATGCACAAAGCCTCCCATCACATGGGTTGTCACCAGTCCGAGCAGCCACAAGATAAACAGGATAACCGCTATGGTATAAAGCATCTTTTTCTCCCTGAAGATTGTAAAAAAAAAGACAAAAAGCAATCGTTCGACAGGAAATAAGACCGAATTGGACGAAAGCGGTTCCGGTATGAAAACAGTAAACGTAAAATGAAAGAAAATTGTCAATCCAAAAAGCTGTCCAGACGTCATACTGTTGAGGTACGACAGTTTAAAGGCCTGATCGCTTCCATTTCGCCGATGGCAGGAATGGACGAGACGGGTTTCATTACGGTGTCGTGCACCTGCCGCGATATCCAACCTGACTTGTAGGAGGCGTTATGAAAAAATTGGGATTTATCGGTATGGGCAATATGGCATCGGCCATCCTGTTGGGTGCCGTCAAGTCCGGTTTTCTGAAAGGTGAAGAGACAATTGCCTATGACACGAATGCCTTCAAACTGGACAAGCTCAACAAGGAATGCGGTATGGCAAAAGCCGCTTCCGTACAGGAAGTGATCGAAAACAGCGAAATTATCCTGCTCGCCATCAAGCCGAAAATTGTCGAAGGCGTGCTTTCCGAATCCCGTGAAGCATTGAAAGGCAAGACTTTCCTGTCCATTGCTGCGGGGTGGCAATACAGCCGTCTTCGCCGTCTGGTCGATAGTTCCACGCATATCTGCGCCATCATGCCGAACACGCCGGCAATGGTCGGTGCCGGAATGACCATCATCGAAGCAAGCAACGACCTGACACCGAAAGAGATGATTTTCACCCGCAAGCTGTTCAAGAGTCTGGGTGAGGTCGAAGAACTTTCCAGTGACCTGATGGGTATCGGTGGCACCTTGTCGGGCTGTGGTCCGGCATGGATTTTCATGGTCATCGAAGCGCTGGCAGACGGAGCCGTCTATCACGGGCTGCCACGTGACATCGCTTACAAACTGGCGAGCCAGACCGTCATCGGTTCCGGAAAAATGGTACTGGATACCAAACAGCATCCCGGCAAACTGAAAGACGATGTCTGTTCCCCGGGCGGCATCACCATCCGTGGCGTGAGAGCGCTGGAAGAAGGGGGCTTGCGCATTGCCATGATGAATGCGGTTGACGCGGCGTTCAAAAAACCGGATTGACCCCTGAATTATTCATTGTGGAAAAAGGCTGAAAAGAGTGATCTTTTCAGCTTTTTTTATTTGAAACTAAAAATCCATAAAACAGTTGATCCGGTTCTTTTTTCCTGAAATCGATAACATCCAGTAAAACAAACATGGCTGATGTTAGACGGTTGAAACACTTTAAACAGTCAGTGATAAATATTTCCTGAGAATAATTTTTCAGCGCAGGATGTTCATGCTCTTTATTTAAATGCCTCATCTCATCTTGAACGTGCAGAGGTGGCGCGTCACCATCTTGAAAAAAATTGAGTCAAAACGATATTGCAAAAGCCCGATCCATCAACATCGAAAAACTTTTCGAATAAAGTCATTTCACTTTAAAAGGTTTAAATGCTCAAGCTTTCTCTGAAATTCTGTTTCTGTACCATCGTGCTCATCATGATGTGCCTGTCGATGTCATCCGTCATTGCTGATTCGCAGCAGCCTGCAGATTCAAAAGAAAACGGGAATAAAATTATCCGTGATGAGGAAAAGGCGGTCATCCAATGCAGCGAAAGATATAAGGCGGAAAATGATGAAAAGGACGATGAAAAAACCGTTTTATGGTGTCGGAAAGCCGCGAAGTCTGGTAATGCGGAGGCACAATATCTTCTGGGCATGCTGGTTTACGATGGCAAAGGCGTTCAACAGGATAACTGTGTTGCCATGTTATGGTGGATGAAAGCAGCCGATCAGAATCATGCCAAGGCACTCGTTATGCTGGGGAATCTTCATCATAAGGGTCAGTGCATCGTTGAGAATTATCCGAAAGCCATTGCCTATTGGGAGAGAGCTGCTGTCCAGAATAACGTATGGGCATATCATAATTTAGGGACGGCTTATTACGATGGTATCGGTGTGGATAAAAATCTTCATGAAGCTGTGAGCTGGTGGAAGAAGGCAGCCGAATTGGGTTTTCCTGAATCTCAGAACAATCTGGGTGCTTTATACAATAATGGGAGTGGCGTTGATCGTGATTATCAGGAGGCTGTTTTCTGGTACAGAAAAAGTGCCATGCAGGGCGACGAATTGGGACAGTACAATCTTGGGGTGGCTTATTATTACGGCAGAGGGGTAAAAAAAGATTTTTCTGAAGCGGTGACGTGGCACAAAAAAGCAGCAGAACAAGGCTATGCACAAGCACAGCATAATCTTGCTTTTGCGTATTACGAAGGTGAAGGAATAAAAAAAGATTACGCCAAGGCTGTGTACTGGTGGAAAAAGGCAGCAGAACAGGGGTTTCCCCAATCTCAATATAATCTTGGCATTGCATGTGAAGAAGGCAGGGGCGTTGAAAAAAATCTGGAGAAAGCTGTTTTTTGGTACAGAAAAGCGGCTGAACAAGAACATGTTGAAGCTCAAAACAGACTTGGCATCGCTTACAGGTATGGAACCGGAGTCAGGAAAAATCCCGCTTTGTCTGTCTACTGGTTGGAAAAAGCGGCAAAGCAGGGGCTTGCAAGAGCACAGTTCAATCTGGGGCAAACCTTCTATGTCGGAGCAGGTATTGAAAAGAATGCAGGCAAAGCTGTTTACTGGTTCAGAAAAGCTGCCAATCAGGGTTTCACAGAAGCGCAGGCCTATATTGGTATAATTTACTTTAAAGGTAAATATGTCGCCAGGAATACAAAAAAAGGTTTTTACTGGTTAAAAAAAGCAGCAGAAAAAGACAGTGTTACGGCACAAGCATTTCTTGGCGCTTTATACATAGCGGGAAATGAAGTAAAGCCAAATATAAAGGAAGGCGTTACCTTGATAAAAAAAGCGGCATTACAGGGTAATTACGGAGCACAAACCCTGCTCGGTTTTTGCTACGAGAATGGGGTAGAAGTAAAAAAGGACCTGATTGCCGCATATGCACTTTACTTCCCGGCGTCTCCTCATTTCGATTTTGCTGAAAAGGCGCGTCGTGATCTTGAACCGAAATTAAACGAACAGGAAATGGCAAAGGCCAGATCCTTAAATATTGCAAAATTGTTCGAATGATTAGTGTCTATTCAATCAATGAAAGATGGCAAGGTAAAATCGGGTCTGATCGAAAGCGCACTGCGATATTATATCCCTTCCGAATGCTCCACAATCAGCTGGACACTTGTTCTGCCGTTGAATTCATTGGCGTCCAGCCGATAAGCCAGACGCGCACGGCGCGGGAGTGCGGTACTGTTGCCGAACTGGATGGCAGTGTAATTTTTGCCGTTTCTTTCCAGTTGCAAGCGGAGGTGTTTTTCTTTCAGGACACGCTGATTGACGACGGTGAATTCATCACAGAAAACCGGGGCGGGGAAACCATGTCCCCAGACCTGCGTATCCAGCAGGCTGATGAAGTCGAGGGTAAAGCAGTCGTCGTCCAGTGAACCGTCGGTTTCGATGATCCTTTCCAGTTGTGTCTGGGTCAGCCATTCTTTTGCGACAGTCTCGAAGGCTTCGGTGAACACGTCGAAACCGTCTGGTTGCAGAGTCAGGCCAGCAGCCATGGCATGGCCACCGAACTGGACGATCAGTCCGGGATGGCGTTTCGCAACCAGATCCAGCGCATCGCGCAAGTGAAATTCCGGAATGGAGCGGCCCGAACCGCGGATTTTGCCGTCCTTGTCCCGGGCAAATGCCATCGCTGGCCTGAAATACTTTTCCTTGATCCGGGATGCCAGAATACCGATGATGCCCTGATGCCAGTCCTCGGACAGGATACTGATGGTCGCACGATCCTCTGGATGGATTTTTGAAATTTGTTCTCGAGCCTCGACACGCATGTCAGCCTCGATTTCACGCCGCTCAACGTTGATCCGGTTCAGTTCGTCCGCCATCTCGAGCGCCTTGCCCCGGTCATCCGTAATCAGGCATTCGATGCCAAGCGACATGTCCGACAGGCGTCCGGCGGCATTCAGCCGCGGCCCGAGTGTAAAACCCAGATCGAAAGGCGAGGCCTTGCGGAAGTCGCGTCCCGATACCTGAAAAAGGGCCGCCATGCCGGGCTGCATGTTACCGGCACGGATGCGCCTCAGACCCTGCGCAACCAGAATCCGGTTGTTGCCATCGAGTTTGACGACATCGGCAAAGGTGCCCAGAGCGACGAGATCCAGCAACTGATCCAGATGCGGCTGGGTTTTTTCATCGAATATCCCGCGACGACGCATTTCGGCACGCAAGGCCAGCAATACGTAAAACATGACACCGACACCGGCCAGATTTTTGCTCGGGAAAGAACAGTCAGGCTGATTTGGATTGACGACAATACAGTTTTGGGGAAGCTCGTCGCCAGGCAAATGGTGGTCGGTAACCAGTACCTGCATGCCCAGTGCCAGCGCTTCCTCAATGCCTTTGATGCTGGCGATACCGTTATCGACAGTCAGGATGATGTCGGTCTGATGGTGTTTTTTTGCCTGTCTGACAATTTCAGGAGTCAGGCCGTAGCCGTTATCGAACCGGTTGGGCACCATGTAATCGACATTCGCACCAAGCAGGCGAAGGCCACGCAAGGCAACGGCACAGGCCGTTGCACCATCACAGTCGTAATCGGCGATGATAGTTATTTTGCTACCCCCGGCAATGGCATCGGCCAGAAAGCCGGCGGCATCCCCTATATGAGACAATTGTACAGGCGAAATCATGCCAGACAGTCCTGTTGACAGTTCTTCTGTCCGTGTAATGCCTCGTGCGGCGAATATGCGAGCCAGAACAGGATGAACGCCTGTCTGGCACAACTGGCTGAAGGATTTCTGAGAATAAGGGCGAGTGGTGATACGGGTCATGAAATCAATTTATCATAAACGGATGTGTAAAGGAAAAAAGAAAAACGGACACATCCATACCTGAAGCTTTGCATTTTCTCATTGTTGATTGACTCATGGCAATACATACATGGTTTTTTTCCCCGTTCCCGCCAACTGTTTTCAGGCTGCCATTTTGGCAACAGGCATATGCGCAAGGGCAAATGAATCGCAGTCAGGCAGTGACGGGCAAGGCCAATATGTGGCAAACTGTGCCATCTTCTCGGGAGTCTCACTTGAACATTTTTTCCAATTTGCCGTTTGAATGGCTGGTCGGCCTGCGCTATATCCGTTCGGGCAAGCGTAGCGGCCGCAACCGCTTCATTTCGTTCATTTCCCTGATATCGATGAGTGGTATCGCGCTGGGTGTTGCCGCGCTGATCATCGTCATGTCGGTGATGAACGGTTTTCAGAAAGAAGTGCGTGACAGGATGCTGTCGGTGATTCCGCATATCGAGATTCAGGACATTTACGGGTCGTTGCCGGACTGGCAGAAAACGGCGGCCGAGGTGAAGAAAAATCCGGAAGTGACCGGTGCAGCCCCTTATGTGGTCGGTCAGGCGATGGTCACCCGTAACGATGTGGTTCGCGGGGTGATCGTGCGAGGAATCGATCCGAAAGAAGAGGCGGGCGTTTCCGATATCGCCCGTCAGTTCAAGGCGGGCAAACTGGGTAATCTTGAACCGGATTCCTTCAATATCGCCATTGGTAGCGAGTTGGCCAGAAACCTGCGCATCGGTCCCGGGGACAAGCTGACCGTTATCGTTCCACAGGGACAGGTGACGCCTGCGGGGGTGCTTCCCCGTCTCAAGCAGTTCACTGTCGGCGGCGTTTTCGAGGCAGGGCATTTCGAGTTCGATTCGACTTTTGCTTTCATCAATATGAATGACGCAATGCGCCTGTTCAGGACAGAAGCTCCAAGCGGATTGCGCGTTCAAATCAGGGATATGCAAGAGGCTCCGGAAGTGGCGCAGCAACTTTCCCTGATGCTTCAGAACGATGATGTCATCGTTCGCGACTGGTCAAAACAGAACCGTAACTGGTTCGCCGCCGTCAAGACGGAAAAGAAAATGATGTTCCTGATCCTGATGCTGATCATTGCCGTTGCCGCGTTCAATCTGGTGTCGACACTGGTTATGACGGTGACGGAAAAACAGGCCGATATCGCCATTTTGCGCACACTCGGGGCGTCTCCACGTTCGATTATGAAAATCTTCATGATCCAGGGGGCTCTTGCCGGTATTGCCGGGACGCTTGCCGGTGTCGGTGTCGGAGTGCTCGTTTCCGTTAATATCGATGTCATCGTTCCCTTTATCGAGCGACTATTCGGTATCCAGTTTCTCCCGAAGAGCATTTACCTGATCAGTTCCCTGCCGTCCGACCTGCATTGGGCGGATGTGCTGACGATTGGCGGAGCATCCATTATCCTGTCATTTTTGGCGACTTTGTATCCAAGCTGGAGCGCCGCCAAGGTCAATCCTGCGGAGGCTTTGCGCTATGAGTGAGATCGTTTTATCGTGCAAGGGCCTCTCCAAGACATTCAGGCAGGGTAATTATGCTGTCGAGGTCTTGAAAGACGTTGATTTCGAGGTCAGGGAAGGGGAACGCGTTGCCATTGTCGGTGCATCCGGTTCCGGAAAATCGACCTTCCTGCACTTGCTGGGCGGACTCGATACGCCGACTACCGGATCTGTCTCCTTGCAGGGAAGGCAATTCGATACGCTTTCCGAATCCGAACGCGGTATCTTGCGCAATCATGTTCTGGGATTCGTTTACCAGTTCCATCATCTCCTGCCCGAATTTTCCGCTCTGGACAATGTGGCTATGCCGTTGATGATCCGTCGTGAAAAACGCGAAAGGGCGCATGAGGCGGCAATGGAAATTCTGACCCGTGTCGGTCTGGCTGAACGGGTAAGCCATGTACCCGGCGAATTGTCCGGCGGTGAAAGGCAGAGGGTTGCGCTGGCCCGGGCGCTGGTGACGCATCCGGCGTGCGTGCTGGCAGACGAGCCGACTGGCAATCTGGACGGTTCAACGGCACAACAGATTTTCGATATGATGCTTGATTTGTCTACGTCACTTAAAACATCTTTCGTGATCGTTACGCATGACATGGAGCTGGCCCGGCGTTGTGACCGGATTTATCGCATGTCCGAAAAAAGCCTGCAAAAAGTTACAGAATAAGCTACATTAAGCTGATATTTTGGTTTTCATATCTGCAAGTCATGTGGATCGATACGCACTGTCATCTTGAAGCGGAAGAGTTCGCGGGGCGCGAAGAAACGATTGCTGCCGAAGCGGCGAAAATGAATATCCGTCAAATCGTCATTCCCTCGGTTGACCGTTCCGGTTTTGAACGGGTAAGCCGTCTTGCTCATGCCTGCGACAACTGTTCTTATGCGGTAGGTATCCATCCCATGTATGTCGCCGACAGCCCGGAAGACGATCTGGCCGAACTGGGACGCTTCCTCGAAAAAAATATCTCCGATCCGAAACTGGTTGCTATCGGTGAAATCGGGCTGGATTTTTATGTTCCCGAACTGAACCAGTCGCCACTGAAGGAAAAACAGGAATATTATTTGTCAGAACAGCTGAAAATGGCAAAGGAATTCGATTTGCCGGTTTTATTGCATACACGCCGGTCGGTCGATAGGGTACTGAAATACCTGCGTCGTCATAACATCAGGCTTGGCATTGCCCATGCTTTCAATGGCAGTTTCCATCAGGCTCGCGCATTCATCGATCAGGGATTCAAGCTGAGTTTTTGCGGAACGTCTACATACGAAAGGGCGCAGCAGTTGCGTAAACTGGTGTCAGAATTGCCGCAAGAAGCCATCGTCATTGAAACGGATTCACCCGATTTGCCACCTGTATGGCTACAGAAGAAGCAGAACAGTCCGCTTGAATTGCCAGGTATTGGAGAAGTCATCGCCGGATTACGCGGCGTTTCTGTCGAAAACCTGGCTGATTTTACGAGCCGAAATGCCATGCAGGCGATTCCCCGGCTCGTTTTCCACCTTTTGAAAGGATAAATGCCCAGCGCGATTGTCGGCTTCATTTTCGGCATAGCATGGCTCCATCAACAGGCAACACTTCCAAATAAAACAGTGCTTTACGGTCTGGCCGCCGCCTCGGTCATCCTGTTTCTCCTGTCGTTCATTCCTGTAGTTACCCGCCGTTTCACAGTAATAAAACCCGCTTTGAGATTCACCGCCGGTCTTGCATTCGGAGTCCTCTGGTCTTCCGTTCTTGCGCTGTATTGTCTCTCCCGGACGTTACCGAATACACTGGAAAACCGTGATCTGGTCATAATCGGAACGGTTAATGGCCTTCCTCAACCTTTTGAGGAAGGAACCCGCTTTCATTTCAGCGTTGAAAAAGCCTCATTGAGTGGAAAAAGTGTATCGATTCCTGAAAACCTCATGCTGACATGGGGGTCGAAATATCATCGTGCAAGCCTCTCCAAAGCTCCCGATATAAAGCCGGGTCAGAAATGGCAATTGAACGTCAGACTGAAACGTCCGCACGGGAATGCGAATCCGGACGGCTTCGATTACGAACTCTGGCTGCTTGAACAGGGAATCCGGGCTACCGGTTACGTCAATAACGATCCGCGTTTGCCTGATAAAAACGTCCTGACCGATTTATTCGTTTCAACACCGATGAACTGGGTCAATCGGGTGAGAAACGTCTTGCGTGAACGGATATATCACGCATTGCCTGAGTGTGAATATGCCGGCGTCATAGTCGCTCTTGTGATTGGTGACCAGAAAGCGATTTCGCAGTCTGACTGGGAAATCTTCAACCGGACCGGCATCTCGCATCTGGTCGCCATCTCCGGTCTGCACATCACCATGATCTCCAGCCTCTTTGCCCTGTTCGTCGGTGCGCTTTGGCGCCGCTCGTTTTTCACCGGAAAACAATGGCCGCTGATCCTTCCTTCCCAGAAAGTGGCTGCCATTGCCGGGGTCGTTATGGCTCTGGCCTATGTTGCGCTGGCAGGTTTTGGTGTCCCGGCCAGAAGAACGCTTTGCATGATCATTATCGTGGCCATCGCACTCTGGACAGGACGGCTGACACGGTTTTCGCATACCTTGTTTGTTGCTGCCGGAATTATCTGCCTTTTCGATCCATGGGCTTTGTTGCAACCGGGTTTCTGGCTATCGTTCGGTGCAGTCGGCATGATTTTATATGCAACGAGTGGAAGAACAAGAAAAATTGATGAAAATCCTTCGAGACTAGGACGGTTCAGACATTCACTGTCGGCGGCAGCCGCAACGCAATGGGCGGTTACAATAGGGCTTGTTCCTTTGACGATGCTCTTTTTCGGGCGCATCTCTGTCATCGGTCCGCTTGCCAATGCTGTCGCCATACCATTAGTCAGTACAGTCGTCACCCCTTTGGCTCTGATCGGCAGTATTTTGCCCGAACCGGTGAATGCGTATGTTCTGACGGTTGCCCATTTCCTGACAAAGTTGCTGGCCATATTTCTTGAATGGCTGAGTTCATTTTCTTTTGCTGTCTGGACAGCCCCGGCGCCATCGTTTTACCTCATTTTGTTTGCCATGGCGGGAACGCTCTGGATGCTTGCGCCGAAAGGCTGGCCGCATCGTTATCTCGGCGCCTTGTGCTGGCTGCCGCTTTTGCTGCTGACGCCAGGTCATCCTGATTATGGTGAAGCGCAAATAACGGTTTTCGACGTCGGGCAGGGCAGTTCGATCCTGATCGAAACGCAAAAACATCGCCTGCTTTTCGATACAGGGCCCGTCTATTCGACCGATTCGGATGCCGGTGACCGTGTCGTTATCCCATACCTGAAATCACGCGGAATCGACTCGCTGGATACCATTGTAGTTTCACATGCCGATAACGACCATTCCGGCGGATTGTTGACGCTGACGAGAAAACTGCCTGTCAAAACAGTTTATTCATCGATCTTACCGGATTCGACATTGGCGAAAACGCTTTCCGATCATCGACCCTGTGTAGCCGGACAAGAATGGGAGTGGGAAGGCATTCGTTTTGAAATGCTCCATCCATCAAGTGATGATTATCTCAATGAAAATAATAAAACCAACGAGTTAAGCTGTGTCCTTAAAGTAAGCACTTCAAAACATTCCGTGCTCTTGACGGGTGACATCGGGAAAAAGGAAGAAGAAAAACTGGTCAGTCGTCTGGGTGAAAAGCTGAAATCCGACATATTGATGGCGCCGCATCATGGCAGTAATTCCTCTTCAACATGGCCTTTTCTGTTAATGGTGAAACCCCGTTTTGCCGTTTTTCAGGCGGGTTATCTGAATCCCTATCATCATCCCCACTACAAGGTAATTGACCGGTACGAATTGATGAACACACAGGCATTTCGTACAGACAGGGACGGAGCCGTTCTTTTCTGGATAAACGACGAAGACATTCAGGTGGAAAAATGGCGTAATGAACGTTATATACGTTATTGGCAGTCACAGTAGGTTCAAGGATTTTATATACTGTTTTATAATATAAAATTGTTTTGTTAAACAATTTTGTTATATATGTTTAATTATATGTTTAAAACAGGATATGAAATCTTTTATAAAAAACAGTAAACTTGTCAGCATTATGGCATTGGCGTTTGCCATGACAGTGCCGGAGGCCATACAGGCAGAACCGCTACCGGTTCCTTCGGGCGGAATTGAAACGAGTGGAGACAAATCCTACATTTCCGCCGGTGATACAACCATTACGGCAACTGGCGGTGATCAGGGCATTGCGGTGAGCAATGGGAATGTGGATGTCACTATAAACGGTGGAAATGGCACTCTTACCATTAATAAAACCGGTTCATGGGCTCCTGTCCAGATAGGTCAGCTTTTTTCCGACCCAAGCAGTCTGACTGTCAACGGTAATCTTGTTATAAATTCAGGCAGTCATGTGTATTCCTCTGAAGGAACCATTCAGGGACTCGGCGGAAGCCGTTTACATGTGACCGGAGATCTTGCCGTCAAACAGGAATATCCCTTTTCAACCCCTAAGGCAGTAAACAGTTCCATAATGGCCTTTGAAGGCAGCTCTGCAAAAATTGATGGAAATGCTGATCTGGGAGGGAGCCTTGCCCTTAATAATGGCAATTCTTATGGATGGATGGGGATGTTTACCGGAATCAACGCCTCCCAGGGGAACACGGATTCGCCGAAATCGGAATTGATTTTCGGAACCAGCTCCGACAATCTTTTGCATGTCCATGACATCAAACTGAATTCGTCCAATTACAAGGCGGAAGTCTACGGAATTCATGCCAGCCATGAGGGAAGCGACGATTACGAAGGAACGCAGATTATCGTGAACAGTCACGCGGTTATTGAAAATATCAATGCCGTGGCACAAGCTGCCGATCAATATGCCTATGCCGCTGGTGCTGAAGCCAATGAAGCCATCATCGATTTCAGATCCGGTCTGCTCATCAGAAATATCGCTGCTGTCAACGATGCCGACACGACACCACTCGATTCCGGCACAAGAGGAAACGACGCCGAAGCGTATTCACTGGTTGCCCTGAATGGCGGCAGGATTCATGTCAACAGCTCCGGTAACAGCTCCAATGTCGTCCAGATTGATGGAGACATGATTTCTGCCGATATTGACAGGAATAACAATGAATCGGTCATCGATGCCAGATTCCTGAATGGCGATTCATGGTTCAAAGGATTGACGGGCAGTTATGGACAAGCGACCGGCCAGATCAACCTGACATTTGCTGATGGTGCATACTGGATTGTCCCTGAAGACAATGCACTTCAGGGAACACTCACTCTTGGAAACAACGGACGTGTTTTCGTCGGCAATACGCCCGATGGGTTTGCCGATATGTCTCATTCATCGGATGCGTTGACCAATCCGGCGACTTTGAAAATCGATAAACTGACTGGATCGGGTGGTGTTTTTTATCTTCGGGCAGACATTGCAGGGGACAAAGCCGACAATATTCTTGTCAAACAGGGGGAGGGCAGCCATTACCTGATGGTAAAAAGTACGGGAAATGAGCCGGCCGCAGACCGGATGAATACCTATCTGGCCCAGCTGGAAAACGGATCTGCCGATTTTGCTTTGGCTAATGCCGGAGGAAAGGTTGATGCCGGTACTTTTCAGTATGTCCTGAAAGAAGAAACGACAGGTACGGGAAAAGGCTGGTATCTCAATCCGCCGGTCAGAAATCTTTCTCCCGCTGCTAAAACGGCACTCGGTTTTCAGAACACCAGTTATCAGTCAAGAATGGTTCAGGTCAACAATCTGAACGTCAGAACAAGAGATTTGCGTTCCAATGCCTTTGCTGGTAACAGTGCTGGTGCAGGCTCTTCAGGTTCCAGTGCCAATCAAACGGGCATAAGCAGTATCGCCCTGAATGGCTGGGCCAATTCCTTCGGCCAGTCCGGTCATTTCCAGAGTTATGGCGGAAGTCGTTACGACCAGAATGTTTATGGTATTTCGCTGGGTATGGATAAGCAATTCAGGGAAAAAAATGCCGTCTGGTATCTTGGAGTCCGCGGACAATACAGCAAGGCAGACCAGAAACTGGATGGCAATGTCGGTCGTGGGGACGGCAATTCGAAAGGTTTGGCTCTGTATGGTGTCTGGGCCCATCAATCGGGATGGTATGCCAATGCCATTCTTGCTGCCGACCATTATCACCAGAATCTCAAGGCCCGCCAGTCCGATGGAACGAATGCACAAGCAAGCTACAGGGTGTGGGGCTATGGTGCCAATGTGGAAGTCGGAAAGCATATACCTCTGGTCAGGCATTTTTTTCTGGAACCTCAGTTATCTGTTGATTATTATCGGGTCAATGGAAGTTCCTTTGCTTATGACAACGGCCTTGAAATCGCTTCCGATGCAACGGATTATCTTTCAGCAAGAGCCGGTTTGAGAGCAGGGCAGCAGTGGCAGACTGGCAATGGTGGAATTCTCGAATATTTTCTCAAGGGTGGCATCAGTCATGAATTCATGTCGGAGCAACGGCTTGTTTCCAACAATGCTTATGAATTCAATGACAACCTGAAAGGAAACCGCCTGTTTTACGGGGCTGAAATATCAGGAAGTCTCAGCAAATATGTCAGATTGTTCGGCCAGATCGAAAGAGAAAAAGGTAACGATTTCGATACCGACTGGACTATCTCGGCCGGGGTAAGGTTATCGTTTTACTGATTTCTGACTGGACATCCATGTAAGAACATTGCCGAAGACGATATCAGGGAGTCTTGGACAGAATCGTTTTCGGCAATCGTATTTCATGAATTTGTTGTTCGGTTCAGACTAAAAAACAGTGACATGATTTTTTGAGGGGTAACAGCCTTAAATCGCAAGACAGTTTCTTTTGGTAAACTTTTTTACTGAAAGAGACTCTTTTTTGCGACACGACAATATCTTATTCAAAGATCTTTTTTTACGTTATAATTTGGATTTCCTGCTTGTGCCTTTGAGCACCTTCTGCAATGACCAAGTTTGTATTTGTCACGGGCGGTGTCGTTTCATCCCTTGGTAAGGGGATCGCCGCCGCGTCTCTTGCCGCCATCCTCGAATCCCGGGGCCTTAAAGTTACCATGATCAAACTGGATCCATACATCAATGTGGACCCGGGAACCATGAGTCCATTCCAGCACGGTGAAGTTTTCGTGACCGACGACGGTGCGGAAACCGACCTTGATCTGGGTCACTATGAACGTTTCATCTCCACCCGGATGCACAAGGTGAATAACTTCACTACCGGACAGATTTACGAATCCGTCATCCGCAAGGAACGCCGTGGTGAATATCTGGGCAAAACGGTTCAGGTCATTCCGCATATCACGAATGAAATACAGCATTTCATCCACCGTGGCGCGGAAGGGTACGACGTCGCTCTCGTTGAAATCGGCGGTACCGTCGGTGATATCGAATCGCTGCCATTTCTGGAAGCTGCCCGTCAGCTGAGCCTGCGCGCTCCTGAAAATTCAACTGTTTTCGTTCATCTGACGCTGGTTCCATACATTGCTTCTGCGGGAGAGCTGAAAACCAAGCCGACCCAGCATAGCGTACAGAAATTGCGTGAAATCGGTATTTACCCTGATGCGCTGCTGTGCCGTGCCGACCGGGCGATCCCGGACGATGAACGCGCGAAGATTTCACTCTTTTCGAACGTCAGGGAAGATGCCGTCATTTCTGTCTGGGATGTCGATACCATCTACAAGATTCCGCAAATGCTGCACGATCAGGGGCTTGATACCATTGTCTGCAACAAGCTGAAACTGTCTCCTCCAAAAGCTGACCTGTCGATCTGGAGCAAGCTCGTTTATGCTCTCGACAATCCGGAAAAAGAAGTGTCGATCTGCATGGTCGGCAAATACGTCGATCTGACCGAATCCTACAAATCACTGATCGAAGCGATCCGCCATGCGGGCATTCATACCAATTGCAAGGTCAACATCGATTTCCTCGATTCTGAAGAAATCGAAACAATCGGTACGGATCATCTCGCGAAATACGACGCCATTCTGGTCCCTGGTGGTTTCGGCAAGCGCGGTGTGGAAGGCAAAATCGCCACCGCACAGTATGCCCGTGAAAACAAGGTGCCGTACCTCGGCATCTGTCTGGGCATGCAGGTCGCCCTGATTGAATTTGCCCGTCACGTCGCCGGTCTGAAAAACGCCAATTCGACCGAATTCGATCCCGATACCGAAAATCCGGTGATTGCCCTGATTACCGAATGGCAGAACCGGAGTGGTCAGGTTGAACAGCGAAGCGAAAAATCGGATCTGGGCGGTACCATGCGTCTGGGTGCACAAACCTGTTCCATCGAACCGGGTACACGGGCAGCCGAAATTTACGGTAACGTCGTCACCGAACGTCACCGTCACCGCTATGAAGCCAATAACCTGTATCTGGATCAGCTGAAAAAAGCAGGGCTTGTCATTTCAGCACTGACCCCGACAGAAAAACTCTGCGAAATCATGGAATTGCCGAAAACCGGTGAACATGCCCATCCGTGGTATATGGGTGTCCAGTACCATCCGGAGTTCAAGTCGACACCACGTGACGGCCATCCGCTTTTCACGGCTTTCATCAATGCGGCGCTTGCCAACAAGGAAGCCAGGGCTAAAGGAAACAATGCATGAAATGTTGCGGCTTTGAAATCGGGCTTGACCGTCCATTCTTTTTGATCGCAGGCCCCTGCGTGATCGAGTCGCACCAGATGGCAATCGACACGGCAGGTGAGCTGAAAGAAATGACTTCTGAACTGGGCATCCCGTTCATCTATAAATCATCTTACGACAAGGCCAACCGTTCCTCGTCTTCTTCTTTCCGTGGCCTCGGCATGGAAACAGGACTCGAGATTCTGGCTGATGTCAGAAAACAGTTCAACGTTCCTGTTCTGACCGACGTCCATAATGAAGCGGAAGTCGGACCGGTCTCGAAGGTCGTTGACATGCTCCAGACTCCGGCATTTTTATGCCGGCAGACTGACTTCATACAGGCCTGCGCGCGCTCAGGAAAGCCCGTCAATATCAAAAAAGGGCAATTCATGGCACCGGACGACATGATGAACGTCGTCAAAAAAGCGCGGGAAGCCGCGAAAGAAGCAGGCGTTCCCGAAGACAATTTCACTGTCTGTGAACGCGGCGCTTCTTTCGGATACAACAATCTCGTTTCCGATATGCGTTCCCTTGCGATCATGCGAAAGACCGGTTGTCCCGTCGTCTTCGACGCTACCCATTCAGTGCAGTTGCCCGGTGGACTGGGCGACGTTTCAGGTGGCCAGCGTGAATTCGTTCCCGTTCTGGCACGGGCTGCCATTGCCGTCGGTGTTGCCGGCCTCTTTATGGAAACACACCCGAATCCGGCTTGCGCCATGTCAGACGGACCGAATGCTGTGCCATTACATCGCATGAAAGAGCTGTTAGCTCAACTCGTGACACTGGACAAAGTCGTCAGGCAGGGTAATATGTCGGGTTTCAATCTTGAATAATAAAAGTTAATTGCTGGGAGATATCTATGAGCGCTATCGTTGACCTCATCGGACGTGAAATTCTCGATTCCCGCGGAAATCCAACCGTCGAATGTGACGTACTTCTGGAATCAGGAGTCATGGGTCGTGCCGCAGTCCCTTCCGGAGCATCCACAGGATCGCGTGAAGCGATCGAATTGCGTGACGGCGATCCAGACCGTTACCTTGGCAAAGGCGTTTTGAAAGCCATCGAACACATCAACACCGAAATCGCTGAAGCGATTATCGGACTGGATGCCAGTGAACAGGCTTTCCTGGACCGTACCCTGATCGATCTGGACGGAACCGAAAACAAGGCCCGCCTGGGTGCCAACGCCACACTGGCCGTTTCCATGGCCGTCGCCAAGGCAGCCGCTGAAGAGGCAGGCCTGCCGCTTTACCGTTATTTCGGCGGTTCCGGTATCATGCAACTGCCCGTTCCAATGATGAACATCATCAATGGCGGCGCACATGCCGACAATAACCTGAACATTCAGGAATTCATGATCATCCCGCTTGGCGTCCGCAGTTTTTCCGCTGCCGTCCAGTGCGGTGCCGAAATTTTCCATACCCTGAAAAAAATTCTTCAGGAAAAAGGCCTGACGACTTCCGTCGGTGATGAAGGCGGTTTCGCACCATCCGTCGCCAACCATGAAGAAGCCATCCAGCTCATCATCACAGCAATTGAAAAAGCCGGTTATGTACCCGGAGAAGACGTATGCATTGGTCTGGACTGCGCTGCCAGTGAATTTTACAAGGATGGAAAATACCAGCTTACGGGAGAAGGCCTTGTCCTGACTGCCGAAGAGTTCACCCATCTGCTGGAAACATGGTGTGACAAATACCCGATCATTTCGATTGAGGACGCCATGTCTGAAGACGACTGGGCAGGCTGGGCTTACCTGACCGAAAAACTGGGCAAGCGCGTCCAGCTGGTCGGCGACGACCTGTTCGTCACCAATACACGGATTTTGCGGGAAGGCATCCAGAAGGGCATTGCCAATTCCATCCTGATCAAGATCAACCAGATCGGTACCCTGACCGAAACCTTCGCTGCCATCGAAATGGCCAAACGCGCCGGTTATACCGCCGTCGTTTCCCACCGTTCCGGCGAAACCGAAGATTCGACCATTGCCGACATTGCCGTCGGTACCAATGCCTTGCAGATCAAGACCGGTTCCTTATCCCGTTCAGACCGTATCGCCAAATACAACCAGTTACTGAGAATTGAGGAAGATCTCGGCGAAGTGGCGAGCTATCCTGGCAGAAGCGCTTTTTATAATCTGAAATAAAAAGAGACCTATCAAGGCCGGTATAATCGAAAGAGATTCACCGGCCACATTTTTGACTGAAACCAGTCCTTTTTCGGATTAGGCACGATCCATGCGCCCGATAACCATTACGCTGGCAATTTTGCTGCTCGTCATCCAGTACCCGCTCTGGCTGGGAAAGGGAGGGTGGTTGCGCGTTTTCGACTTGCACCGGCAGCTTGTCACCGTTCAGGAAAAGAACGAGGAACAGAAAGACAAAAACGCCAAACTGGCGTCCGAAGTGCAAAGCCTGAAAGAGGGTACCGAAGCCATTGAAGAGCGTGCCCGTTCCGAGCTGTCCATGATTAAAAAAGGCGAAGTCTTCATCCAGCTTTTGAACGACAAAAACGAAGTGCCAAAAGACGAAAAACCGGCAGAGACAACGGAAGAAAAGGCGGACGATCAAAAAACGACAGTCGCCACTGAAAAACCGGTTGCCAAAGAGTAAAAAGCCTTCCTTTTCACTCTGAAAGTTCCTATAATTACGAGATTGATTTGCAGCAGTGGGGGCACCCTTTTCAGAGAGAAAAATCTGAAAAAAGTTTGACAAGACGGTCTCGATTGCTTATAATCTTTTTCTTAATTCCTCGATAGCTCAGTCGGTAGAGCGACGGACTGTTAATCCGCAGGTCCCTGGTTCGAGCCCAGGTCGAGGAGCCAGAATTATCAAGGGCTTACGTGAAAACGTAAGCCCTTTTCTTTTTCAGATTCAGACAGTTTGTCAGACACTGTCTAACAAAAAAAGCCATTGCCTGTTTTTAATCAGTGAAAAATGGCTTTCTCATTTTATGTCAACTTTTTCGGCTGGACGGTTCCGCGCCAGCGGCATTTAGCATAAACCTTGGTCGTCTTGATTGACTCATGACCGCACAGGGCCTGAATTTACTTCATTGGAACGCCTGAAAACCATATATCAACAGAGCCTTTTCCTTCAAATCGAAGAATCCGAACGGCTCAACTTTTGCCCTTTTGATATACCGGCGAAGCATGGACGACAAGCCGCTGTATGTCTAGTGTTTGCCGTCATCACGATGAGTGAACGTCGTGTTTGAAACAGTATCAAATCCTCCTGGCAGCAGTTCTTTCAGGAGGGATTCAATTTCAGGGGTGATGGCAATATCGACAACAGCGTCGGTCTTGTCTTGATCGTTCCGGATGACTTTTACAATACGCCCATCCGGTTCACGATAATGAACAATATGCCTCCTGCTCCAGAGAATGATATCCTCCGGACGCTGTAATGTCCTGCAAATCAAGGCCAGCAGTTTCCTGATCTAATGACGTGAAATCTTCCGAATGGCGCGGTATTCGGAATGCTCAGCCTGGCAAGTACTGCGACCCGATAAAAAATGAAGGCTTATCGTTTAAAAAGCATAGTTCATTTTGGCAGTGATATTGCCACCTTCACGTTTACCTGCATATCCATTTGCCCTGAAATCAAAACTCAAGTTCTGATTGTTGCTGATGGGTTTAATTGTAGCTCCCAGGGAAAGAAGCACTGTACCGCCTTTTACACTCGGGGCATCAATATCAAACGCACCATAAGTGGTTGCCTTGGCCTTGCTGTCGAACTCATGTTCATAGCCCAATCCCGCTTTCAAGGTCAGTGTTTTGCTATAGAGATGATTCCATTCGCCATTGAAGCGGACGCGGTGCGAGTTGATGCTATCGAAGTGGAACGGATCACCGGCAATGTTGGCATCTTTTCCGCCGAGTCGGGTCCACAGATATTTACCAGAGAGATCCAGCTGATTGTTCTCATCCAGAGGAACAATGTATCCGCCTCCCAGATGAGCACTCACATAGTTGCTCTTTAAATTGTAACGAGCCTCTTCTCCGGTGACAGCGTGCCGGATATCATCGCTGCTGAATTTGTTCCGGTGTTTTCCGAAGCGCAAGGAGGCATCGGCATAAAAGCCGTTGGTGAAATCATATCGCCCCAACAATCCCAGTCCATAGTAACGGCTGTTTCCATCGCCATGAACGTCAAGCGCATTGGAAAAGCTGTTGTAGGTATCATAGCTGCCCCATCCGGCTTCGACGAATGCCCCGGCAGTCACGCCATCCTGCTGATAGCTCAGGCCACCGGTCAAGAGGAAGTCATCGGATTTGATGTGTGAGCCGGTGTTATAGCGGTTATGTTGTCCGGAGAGGATGGCAAAAGGGACATATCCTTTTTTGTTGTTCTGAAGATTAATGGCTTTTACGGCTTCATCTGCGATAAGGTCTGCCCCTCTTTTTACCAGTTCACTCCCGGCGAGATAGCCCTCGGCAAGAGCCTTGACGGGTGGGTTGACCTTGGCAACCGGGCATGGACCCCCCTGTGCGGTCTGACAGCCTAAAATAGTGGCAGTCACGTTTTTGCTGCTGGTATTGATATCGGTTTTAACGTCGTATAACAGGGAAATCCCTTGTTGGACCTGTGTAATACCTGTAGTCGTTGTTCCCGTCCCATTACCGGTCAGGGTATTTGCGGCACTCATCAGGACGAACTGGTCATTGGCTTGCAAGACATTACCGGAATGGATGCCAACAACAGAAACGGTCGAGGAGAGAGGTGTGCTGCCGTTGAAATTATTGGTATTGGTGCCGAGTTCAATGTCCTGCGCATTAATGAGGGAATTTCCAGTATTGGCATAGACTGGAGTCAATGCAAAGTTGCAGCGCTCAAAGTTTCCGACATTATTGACGACAGACGACGCACTCGAGAGGTAGTTCAGGGTGTTTCCTGTAAATACATCATAGCTCTCAGGGGCATAGCCTGCGTTGTAGGAAAGGTAACCCCCGTACAGGGAAGCGGATGGACTGTTGATTTGCGCATTACTCCCAATAGTCACCGTGTTATTGATCGCTTGTACATTGGTGCCGCTCAAATCAACGGAGTTATCACTTGATGAATTGCCTGTCACTGTGCCCTGGATGATGCCAAAGCTGGCATAACCACCATAGAGGCTTGCCCCGGACAAGATACCGTTCATTGTTACGGAATTGTCATTGGTAACAACCGTGGTATTTTGGGCACTGACAGTGGCAGTAGCCGCTCCAGTAAGACTATTCTCCATGCCTGCTGTTGCGGTTCCGGCGGCAGCGCTCAATCCCGCAAAGCCACCGTAAATATCGCCGTGGACGGTAGTCTGTTCGCCCACTGTCACCCGGTTAGAGCTGGCAGTGATTGTTGAGTTGTAGGTATCGACGGAGGCATTGGCCTGTGCGTCAGACATTGTGGCGGAAGCATTTCCGGAAGAAGCTCGTCCCGCCTGAGCGCTCGCCTGGGCATAGCCGCCATAAATGGTGCCGACGGTAGACTTCTCGCCCACCGTTACCTGATTAGAGCTGGCAGTGACTGTTGCAACGTTGATATAGGTGCTGGCGGAGGTAGAGGTCGTGGCGTTTGGGCCCATGGCAAAGGTGTTGTCATTAGCAAAGGCATCTCCGGAAGTGGCTTGTCCTGCCTGAGCCTTCACCTGGGCATAGCCGCCATAAACCGCATTGCCCATAATAGTATGTTGACCGGTGACTACTTTATTGTCACTGGCAGTTATCTGTAAACTTGTGGCGGATACATGGGTGGAGACACTGGTGTCTGAGACAGTAAACGTATTGACGGCAGAGGATGCGGTGTTGGCATTTCCGGAAGTGGCTTCTCCCGCCTGAGCAATGACTTGAGCATGGCCGCCGTAAACAGGGCCGGTGACAGTCAGATTATCGCCTGCAGTCACTTGATTAGAGCTGGCCGTGAGTGTTGAATCGTTGGCTATGGCGTAGGAGGCGGATGTAACGCCGGCAGAGGATGAGGCGTTTTCAGTGGGGATTGCGGTAGCATTTCCAGCATTAGCCTGGGCGGCCTTGGCTGTTATCTGGGCATGGCCACCGTAAATGCTATCTCCCACCGTAGAACCGTCTCCAATGTTCACTTGATTGGAGCTGGCCGTGAGTGTTGACGCCCTGATCGTTGCGGTGGCGTCTGCGCTAGCGTCAGCAGTGTTGTTGGTACCGTTGGCGGTGGTGACGGCGGTAGCATCTGCAGAAATAGCTTGTGCAGCTTGGGCGCTTATTTGGGTATAGCCACCGTAAATGCTATCTCCCACCATAGAACTGTCTCCAATGTTCACTTGATTGGAGATGGCGGTGAGCGTTGAATGAAAAAGGATGGGAGAAGCGGAAGTCCGGGCCAGGACTTGTGCGTATGTATTGGTAGAGTTGCCATCTGCAGCGGTGGCTTCCCCGGCTTGAAGCATCACCTGTGCATAGCCGCCGTAAATAGTCCTGCCGACAGTAGTGTTCTGGCCTGAAACTACTTTATTATTGCTGGCATTGGCCGTTAACTCATTGATAAAGGGGCTGGTGAGAGCCTCGGATGAGGCATTGCCGTCGGTTGTGCCGGAGTTAATATTGACAGCATTACCTGCTGTGGCGTTACCAGACTGTACCCATATCGTGGCACGACCTCCATACACATCCTCGCTGACGTTCACTCCGTCATTCATGTTCACCTGATTTTGAGAGGAATTTGCATCCAGATTACTCAAAGAGATAACTGTATTTACTGAATTATCCCAAGCGGCCACATCTAGTGATTTATCGACGTTAGCCGTGAACTGTGTTAGATGCGACAATCCGCTATAAACAGAGCCATTAACAGTACCGTTTTTGAGCGTAACCGTATTGTCTTTAACCTCGGAACCGTTCTCAGAAAAACCACCTATGACAAACATAGGTATGGGCACCGTACTGTAATCAATCAGCAGATCGGCGCCGCTGGTAACCGTATTGCCACTGCTTCTATAGACCAGCCCCTGATCTGTTGACGTTAGCCCTGTCCATACTATAGGCAGACCACTGCCCAGACTTGAGGCAGGTTGTAGCATACCCGCACTGGAGTTATCGTATATCTGTTGCTGTGCAAGCGCACCAGTGCAAGAAGTTGCTAAAAAAATTAACATTCCGGTTTTGAAAAAAGTGCTGCCCTGGGAAGCAGAGCTTTTGGTTCGATTTTTCGCCAGTTCAGAGACTACAACAGGTTCACCGGTAAAGTGTTTCCAAATAATTCTGTAAATTTGATTCATAATATTTTATTTTTGTAAAGGGTTGGCGGAGTAATTGATAAATAATTTATATAAATTTAAGTAATGTAACATTTATAAATATTATATGGTAGTGCATAATAAATTCATTTTTTCAGTAAACAATCCTATTTGTTGAGTGTGTTTTTTCAGAAAAGTTTTTTATCTGTTTTCTATTTCTTTTACTAAACGCAAAAATTGTTTTTTTCCTAATTGCCGGGGAGTGAATAAAATTGATTTGAAGAAACATTTCCTGTCGATGCAAGAGCAACAGATATTTCCTGTGAGCCGAGAGATGCTACTTTGACCTGTTGCGTTTGTTCAGAAATCCTCCAAACGTAACGTGTATGCATGTGCTTATTGAAACAATGCTTTTGAGGAAGATGGGGTTTTCTGTGGTTTGTTTCAGACTAGGCACAGGCGTAGAGAATCATCTACTGTTGCCAGGAAGTCGTTTTTTGAATGAATTGGCGTTTTATTGCTTGATAATGCATGATTCAAGGTGTTAACGTTCCCGTCGGGAACGTGTTCAAACCAGTGCTGAAAGTTGCCGGAAATGCTAGACATCAAACGCCAGAACTATTAC
>JAHYZB010000091.1 GCA_019424645.1 Oxalobacter formigenes | reverse complement strand
TATCAAGAGTGCGCAATAAACTCGGACTGAATGAAAAGAACGGCTTTTCACTGCAACAGGTTTATGGCTTCGGGTATCAGTTAACGGCTGTTTAATCTCTGTTTGCATATCAAAACTGTATTTAATCGGGTTTGTCGCTTAATGGATGGGTACTGTTCATTTATAATGTCCGCTTATTCCGATTGCCGTAGCTTGAGCGACTTTTTTCAATGACAATGAAACCATCAATGCTGGCCAAACTGGAGCAGCTGGCAAACCGCCTCACAGAGATCGATGAATTGCTGATGCAGCCCGATGTGGCGTCCAATCAGGATAATTACCGGAAACTCTCCAAAGAGCACGCAGAACTGGGACCTGTTGTCGCTTTATACAATGATTATGTACAGGTTCAGCGGGATGTAGAGGCAGCTCAGGAAATGCTCGCCGATCCTGAGATGAAGGATTTCGCACAGGAAGAAATATCGGCGGCAGAAGAGAAGATGACGGCAATCGGGGACGATTTGCAGCTCATGCTTTTGCCGAAAGATCCCAATGACGACAAGAATATTTTTCTTGAAATCCGTGCCGGTACGGGTGGAGATGAATCGGCTCTGTTCGCAGCCGATCTGCTCCGCATGTATACGCGTTATGCCGAAAAGAACCGCTGGAAGGTCGAGATCGTTTCAGCGTCTGAATCGGAATTGGGCGGATATCGTGAAGTGATCGTTCGCCTGATCGGCAGCGATGTTTATTCAAGACTGAAATTCGAATCGGGCGGCCATCGGGTGCAGCGTGTTCCGGTGACGGAAACGCAGGGGCGTATCCATACTTCTGCCTGTACGGTTGCCGTGATGCCTGAAGCGGACGATGTCAGCGACGTGCATATCAATCCGGCAGATATCAGGATCGACACTTACCGCGCGTCGGGTGCGGGCGGCCAGCATATCAACAAGACGGATTCCGCGATACGGATCACGCATTTTCCGACAGGGATCGTGGTTGAGTGTCAGGATGACCGCAGCCAGCACAAGAACAAGGCGCAGGCCATGCAGGTTCTGGCTGCCCGCATCAAGGACAGGCAGATGCAGGAACAACATGCTAAGGAAGCGGCCACCCGCAAGAGCCTGATTGGTTCCGGTGATCGCAGTGAACGTATCCGGACATACAATTATCCGCAGGGACGTGTCACCGACCACCGCATCAATCTGACGCTGTACAAGCTTGAGTTCATTATGGATGGGGATATGGATGAACTGGTGAATGCGCTGGCGGCGGAACATCGTGCCGAACTCCTGGCGGAAATGGCGGAAGGAGCCTGATTTTTGCCGAAAATCAAGCCGGTGCCACTTATTTGACGAAAAGCGGACGAAGCAGTTGCCCGGTCATGGATTGGGTAGTATAAGTCTGATCATGATGAGATCCCGACATATTTTCATTGCCATTTCATTTCTGTGCATCGGATTTATTCTGTTTGCACTGTATCTCCAGCTTGTCTGGAAAGTACTGCCGTGTCCGATGTGCGTCTTGCAGCGCTATGCCTTTCTTGGTGTGGCCATCTGCTGTGTAGCGGGATTGCTGACGAAAAAACTGCGTTTTACCGCTTTTCTCGCTTTTATCGTTTCCCTGATTGGAATGGGACTGGCGACTTACCAGTTATGGGTTGTCAATCATCCGGATATCCAGTGCGGTCGCGATCCACTTGAGCAGGCGATCAATAGTTTGTGGACAGCGAAGGCAATGCCGGTTCTGTTTCGTTCCGAAAGTCTTTGCAGTGATTTTGTAGAGCCGATTATCGGCCTGACTCCTCCTCAATGGTCGCTCATGTGGTTCTTTATCTTTGCCGTGGTCTTTGTCCGGATCATGCGTAAGGGATAATCTTTTATGTCTTTTGAAAATCCTGTCGTGAGCGCTGAACATATGCCTGACATTGAAGCGGGCATGACGATCCAGTCGCTTTTTTCCATTGTGCCGCTTGATCCGCCGGAATTGAGGATTCTTTTGGAACATGCTATCGGCTTTTCACGGGTCAAACTGATTACCCATTCGGATCATTCATTGACGCCTGAACAGGCGAAAGCCCTTTCTGGCCTTATTTCAAGACGGATGAAAGGGGAGCCGGTTGCCTATATTACAGGGAAGCGCGAATTTTTCGGCTTGTCTTTCGCTGTGAGTCCTGATGTACTGATTCCCCGCCCGGAGACAGAATTGCTGGTCGAGCTGGCTCTGGAACGGCTGCCGGATGGCGGAAAAGTCGTGGATATGGGAACGGGTTCAGGGGCGATAGCGATTGCCATTGCCAGTGAGCGGCCGACTGCACATGTTTTTGCGACGGATGTGTCGGAAAGGGCACTGAACATGGCGACGCATAATGCGCTGGCTTTGTTGAAAGGGAAACAGACTGTCCGGTTCAGTGCGGGAAGCTGGTTCGACGCTTTGAAAAACCGGAATGAAACCTTCGATGTGATTGTGTCCAATCCGCCATATATCGATTCGAAAGACGATCATCTGCAAAAAGGGGATTTGCGTTTTGAACCGGTGGGTGCTCTGACGGATCGTGCCGATGGCTTGTCTGCCTTGCGGATTCTGGTTTCAGGTGCTCCCGGTTTTCTGAATGAAAACGGCTGGCTGTTGATGGAACACGGTTACGATCAGGCCGAAGCAGTGAGAGAGATGTTGCATGGAAAAGGATTTCATGACGTGCAAAGCTGGAAGGATCTGGCCGGTATCGAGCGGGTCAGTGGCGGCCGGTTCACAAAATAGAATTCCGGAATGTTTCAATAAAAAATGCAGGCATTGCGCCTGCATTTTTTAATGTTCCCGAAATTCAGGCAAGGGCGGCTTTCAGTTCTTCGTTCATCGTTTTGCGAGGTTTGTCCCAGAGATCGATGTGGCGGTATTGTCCCAGTCCTTTCGGTTCACGGTGGGCAATCACGATAAAGCCGGTCTGTGGAAGCGATGTTCTTAAAAGGCGATATAGCTGTTCTTCAGCTTCAGCGTCCAGCGAACTGGTCGCTTCATCCAGAAAGACCCATTCCGGTTGGGTGGCAAGGATGCGGGCGACCATGAGCCGCTGCTGTTCACCGCCAGACAAACGGTATTCGCTTCCGATTTCGCCAGCGTGTTCAAGTTGTTCTTCATGCCGTGGGCAAGTCAGGCCGACATTTTTCAGCAGTTCGCGGATCTGGCTGCTGTCTTTTGGTGGATCGGGATAACAGATGCATTCAGCCAATGAACCGAGGGGAAGATAGGCTTTTTGTGGCATGAAAAGTGTTTTTCCTTTCGGGAGTGCGACCAGCCCATCGCAGTGGGGCCATATGCCGGAAAGCGTTTTCAGAAGAGTTGATTTGCCAATGCCCGATGGACCGTCGATCCAGACGGCTTCGCCCCGGTTGACGGCCAGTTCAGGAATATGAAGCAGGTTCTGTCCAGCCGGATCGCGTACGGTCAGATTCCGGATACGCAACTTGTCGTCGGAAGAACTGTTCCATGTGATCGGGGAGGGTGATTTGCCGATTTCCTCAGCCTGATCCATAAAGGAAGCCAGACGGTTGGCGGTGGCGGACAGCTCGGCCAGTTCCTTGTACGAAAAGATGAACCATGACAGGGTCGTGACAAGCCTTGTGAACGCCGAACCGAGCTGCATGAGACCGCCGAGGGCGACGTAGCCCATCATGTAGGCAGGGAAGGCCAGAAAGAGAGGAATACGCAGGACGGTCATGTAATACGGGCGCGTGAAAATGCCCAGAATGAATTCACGGTTGATCCGGTGACGCCAGTTTTCAAGGATGCGCTTGTATCGCCGGTCGATGATGTCGCGTTCCGCTTTTTCACCGTTTTCGAGGGCAACAGCTTCTTTCGACTCACGCAACCGGGCGAGTGCAAAACGCATATCGGCTTCACGATGCTGCTGGATGACGTTCAGTTTCATCAGGGGTGCGCCCATCCAGTGGGTCAGGCCGCTGGAAATGAGGACGTAGATCGGAGCCGCCCAGACTAGGTAATGTTCAATGGTAATGTCTGTCCCGAAGAGCGTAAAGGAGATCGGGAAAGCCGAGAGTTTCCAGAGCAGGGCGATATAGGTAGTCAGCCCGACAAGGCCGGTGAAGAGGTCAAGGACTTTTCCGGTCAGCCTGTCGACGAAAATCCGGCAGTCTTCCGAAATTCGCTGGTCGGGGTTGTCCAGTGGCGAGTTTTCGTCCGTATTCAGGTGCCAGTAGGCCTTGTTGGAGAACCAGCGTTCCAGTGAAGCCTGCGTCAGAGTGGTTCTCCAACGGATCTGGACGAGCTGGCGGATATAGGTGGCGATCAGGTACTGGGAGGCACTGGCAAGCGTAATGACGGCGAAAACACCGATTTGCCAGAGCGCGGCCTGTGCATCGTATTTTTCCAGTGCGCTGAAAAAGTCCTTGTTCCAGGTGATCATTTTCAGTGCCAGCTGGATTTCGACAAGATTCAGAGCCAATACGATGATGCAGTAAAGAATGCCGATTTTGCCTCCCGGCCCCCTGATGCAGAGGGTGGTCAGGGAGGCGATACGTTTTAGGGTGTTATTCATTTTGGTTTTTCCGGCTTTCACTGTTTTTCGGCATGGCTATCCGGTCAGCCCGGGGTTCGGGCATGTCGATACGGAAAACGGCATCAGCCATTTTCCGGTCAGGTTCGGGGAACCACTGCTCTTCGTCTGATGTCAGCAGGACAGCCGTATCGCTTATTCCGAGATCGGACAGCTGGTAAGGGGTGCCCTGACCGTATTCAAGATGGCCGCGTCCGATGATGCCGATGACGACCGGTTTCGGTTTATCTTCCGGTATTTCGTTTAAGGCATGGGCGATGTTGCAGGCAAATGCCCGGTCCCATGTTTGCATGGCACGCATGAAACGATCCCTGTCAGGTGTTGCCATGGGCGGGGAGGAGGATGCTTTGGGCTCATGCTTTCGGTATCCGGCCAGACGGTCATAGTAGGCTTCGGTTGCGGGCGCGGCAGGTGTCAGGCCGTCGCGTTCGGTTTCCGGGATGGCGTCCCATCCCAGTTTGCCGACACGGGTGACCAGTTCGCGGTAACAGTTCAGTGCCAGCATCCGGATCTTGTTTTGCCGGCAGAAATGGAAGAGCGGAAGGTAAAGCTCAGCCGGGAATCCCCATACACCGAGCCATTCCGATTTTTCAAGAAAGGTTTTCGTGTCCAGTTTCCCGTCCACCCATTCATCAAGAACGGCTTGAAGGCGCCGTGGGAACATTTCGAAGCCCATCATCATGTGGGGACGCAAGGCATAAATCGAGGCGGCCACATGCAATTGCCAGCGATGGACTTCGGCGATGTCGTGCGTTTCGCCCAGCATGACGACGGATTTTTTTGCCATTTCCTGCATCAG
>JAHYZB010000090.1 GCA_019424645.1 Oxalobacter formigenes | reverse complement strand
GAAAACGTCACTCACTTACTGTTCATGAGCAGGATTACGGGTCGAAAATTTGCCGACAATAGCCAGACGATTGATTTTTTCTTTCCTGAACTTGTCTTTCAAGGCAGCCAGTTCCGAACGATCCGGAGATTCAGCCTCAATACCGCGATGGCTCATATAACCGGCCACATAATTTGCCTTGTCATACAATGGCACATCTTTCGGTGACACGCCGGGACCGTTCATGACGATCAGACCGACAGGAGCAAGCTGATTCTGGACAACCGCATTCGTCGTCAAAGTCGTCGACAGGACAATGCGTTCCAGATTCTTGATGTCTTCCGGCCTGGCAACAGCTTCTGTGGCCATCATGACGCAGTTCAGAATGTTTTCCTTATCCGTCAGAACTTTCGATTTGCGGATGATCTTCCGGCCTTTCATCAAGACCGAATCGGTATGCGTACCTCCAACGTCGATTCCAAGGATCATAAGTATCTCCCTGCGACAGTTTTACAAGAGGATTTCAAGGATGTGAATAGTGCCATATCGTTTTTGAAGAGAAAAAAATCGTATTGGGAAAAATCTTGCAAAATGCACTCCGGCAAGAATATCCGGCGTGCCCTTCAGGCATTACCGGACTATTGTATCATCCGAGAATCGGAATACTCTTGATCTTGACCGGATTTCAGAGAATGGGAAGCCGGATTTTTCATCCTGTCTTCAGCAATCAAAAACAGAAAAAATCATTTAAAACAATAAATTACAAATATTTATTAATGTATTTTAATAAAAAAGCGGCCTTCCCTCGGGAAATGCCGCTTTCAAATTTCAGGAAACCGGACTTATTTCACGCGTTCAAACACAGCCGCAAAAAATCCGTCCGTCTGATGTTGATGTGGCATCAGCTTCAGATAATCCCCCATTTCCAGATCGACCTTCCCGTCTGCCAGCACTTTCGACATCGGCACCAGCGCAAAACGGTCGTCCTTTTTCAGGAAATCCCCGACAATCCGGTCGTTTTCATCTTCCAGCAAACTGCACGTGGCATAAACGAGCCGACCGCCCACTTTGACCAGCCGTGCGGCCGATTCCAGAATCGCATGCTGCTTTTCGGCCATCTCGGTAATCGTTTCCGGCGTCTGCCGCCATTTCAGGTCAGGATTACGCCGCAAGGTACCCAGTCCGCTACAAGGCGAATCGATCAGTACCCGGTCGGCTTTTCCTGCCAATCGCTTGATTCTGGCATCGCGTTCATGAGCAATCTGGATCGGGTGAACGTTCGACAGGCCACTTCTCGCCAGCCTCGGCTTCATCTTCGCCAGCCGCTTGTCGGACACATCGAAAGCGTAAAGACGGCCGGTATTGCGCATGGCACACCCAAGAGCCAGCGTCTTGCCGCCTGCACCAGCACAGAAATCGACAACCATCTCACCGCGTTTGGCTCCCACAATCTGTGCCAGCAGCTGGCTGCCTTCATCCTGAACCTCAACTCCGCCGTCCTTGAACAAAGGCATATTCTGCAAGGCGATTTTTTTCTGGAGACGAATCCCTGTGGAAGCGAAAGGCGTCGGAACACATTCGACCGGCACTTCACTTAACACCTTCATCACTTCATCAGGCTTGATTTTCAGTGTATTGACGCGTAAATCCAGCGGTGCAGGCGTATTGAGCACAGCAGCCAGCTTAAGCGTTTCCTCTTCCCCGATCTGTTCTGCCAGCCGGTCATAGAGCCATTCAGGCAAATTGGACTGCATCTTCTGCGGCAACTGGCTGCGATCCACCTTTGAAACATGGTTTAGCCATGCGATTTCATTTTCGTCGATCCCGCCAATAGAATCGATGCCATAAATATCCGCCAGTCCCAACAGCACCAGGCGCCGCATCTGCGGGCCATACCCCGACTCAGAAAAATTATTGTAAATCAACCTGTTACGAAGGATAGCGTAAACCGTTTCCGCAACAGCACCTCTTTCCCGCATCCCCAGCTTGGGATGTTCACGGAAATAACGCGAAATCACGACGTCGGCCGGACCGGAAAACTGAAGAACTTCCCGCAATACCTGTTCGGTATGGGTAATAACCAATGGTGCGAGTCTCACAGCCCACCTCCCTTAACAATAAATTCAATTGAATCAACCACTTCCGGCGACAATTTCACGCAACCATCCTGATTCAGGCTGATTTTGTCCTCGACAATCAGACGCACGACACGGGGATAAATCCGGTGTTCCTGTTCGAGTACCCTGTCAGCCAGTGTAGCCTCATCGTCAGCCGGAAAAACCGGAACGATCGCCTGCGCGATAATCGGGCCGCCATCCAGTTCCGGCGTCACGAAATGAACCGTCGCGCCATGAACACGCACACCGGCGTCAATCGCTTGCTGGTGCGTATGCAAGCCCCTGAAGCTGGGGAGAAGAGATGGGTGGATATTGATCATGCGACCGGTGTAATGATCGACAAAACCCGTCGTCAGAATGCGCATGAAACCAGCCAGAATCAGCAGATCAGGCTGATATTCGTCGATCACGTTCTGCAAAGCGGCATCATAGGATTCACGGTCAGGATATTCCTTGTGCGAAACCACACGGGTGGGAATACCCGCTTTTTCGGCAAAACCAAGACCGGCTGCATCGGCACGATTGCTGATGACAGCAGACAGTCTGGCATCCCATTTTTCCTGATTGAACGTCCGCACAATGGCTTCCATATTGCTGCCCCTGCCGGAAATAAGAATGACTATATTTTTCATGACGAGATTGTACCCGTTGGGCAAGCTTTAAGCCATGTCTGCCATGAAATAAAGAGCCGTCTTCGCTCCTCTCGGATAAAAAAATGCCCTCCACAAAAACATGAGTGAAGGGCACTCCGGTCTGTTCATCAGCAAGCCTGCCGATAAAAAGACCTATGCCGGAACCGGTTCCGCAGCAAACTCGAGCAGAAGTTTTTTCATACGAGCAGACCAGTAAAATCCGGCACAGGTAAACGACATTCCGGGGCCGGTGATATCCCCTTCAAGCAAGCCTGCCTTTTGCCATTGAGCCAGTAAAAGCCGTCCCGAATCCCGAAGAGACTCAGGCCATTTGTCTATTCCCGGAACCCCGATCGATTCAAATGCCATATCGATTTCGCGGCTGAAACCACTTTTCCCGACAGCAAGTGGCGCTTCAGTAATCCGTCCCAGCGGTTTCTCACCCCGCTCTACCATCTCCGTATACGACTTGATATCCCGTGCTGTTCCAAGACCGATTGTTCCCAGACGGCCTCCTCCTGCCGAACCGAACGGGATCATGTCGGTTTGACCGCCGGCAAGACGGTTATAAAGAGATCTCTCATTTGGAGTACGTCGCCAGTGTCTTGGAGAAAAATGGTCAAATCCGGCCTGAATCAGTCCGTTATAAGCCGACCCGAACAACCTGGCCTTTTCAGAAAACTCCGGCATGGGTGGCATCTTGCCCCTTTCGATTGCCTTGTCCAGCGGGCTACCCGGAAACATTCTGAGTTCGTACAGATCCAGCCCTGCAATACGCGTTTGTTCGCTGATGTAACGGACATCATCGATCAGAATTTCCTCAGTCTGGCCAGGCAATCCGTAAAGCAGATCGATCACGACCGAGGCACCCGTATCGGCAAGTTCGTTCAGGGTCGCCGCCGCCTCCTCTCTGGAAGCCAGCCTGCCAAGTTTTCTGCGCAACTCAGTATTGGCAGCCTGAAGCCCGATTGAAAACCGGTTTGCTCCAGCCTCGACCCATGCTTTGCCCTTCTCTGCCGTAAAACCGGTATTGCGGCCTTCAACCGTCACCTCTGCATCCGGTGAAATATCGAAATGATCGAACAGCGAACGGATGACACTTGCCATATCGTCCTTTTCCAGATCGGTAGGTGTACCGCCCCCGAAATAAATCACGTCGACCTTGCGCTTGTGAACCACTGCTTTCAACACATCTGCCGTATCGGCGATTTCCTTGAGCAGGAGAGCCGTATATTTCGCACTGAAATCCTTTTTCGTCTGATTGATGTAAAACGGACAGAAAGTACAGTGATGATGGCAAAACGGGACATGAACGTATAACGCCAGCGGACGTGACGGATCTGCCATAAACGCTTGTGGAGCGAATTCGGCAAACGTGCCGCCATTCCATGGAGGCGGTTCACGACGCATGCCAGCCATATTCGGCATTGCCTTTTTTTCTTCGGGAAACGCCATCGTCAGAGGATCATCACTCACCCGCGCATAAAAATCCGAAATGTCACGCATGAGCTGCCTCCCTGACCGGAACATCAATCTGTACCGTAACCGCACGACACAAAAAATCGGGATCATCCATGATTTTCATAACGGCAGCAGCAACATCTTCCCGCGAAACATACCCCTGTCGCGTCCTGTCCGGCGCATCAAGAATACAAAAATTTCCATTGGGCGGTTCATTATTGAGCCCTCCGGGACGTACAATCGTCCAGGGCAACCCACTCAATTTCAAGTAATCTTCCGCTTCAGTTTTGGCTAACAGCGCTTCACCAAGGAATTTTCTGACATTTTCATTCAAACCTGCAAACTGCTCGCCACACCCCATCGACGTCACCAGTACAAACCGTCCAACAGGCCCGGAGTTTTCAAGTGCCCTGATCACATTGATATTACCCTCACCGCAGACACGGCGTCCTCCAGAATTCTTCCCCCCCATCAGACTGACCACCCGTCGTGGATGAGTCAACTCCATAGCCTGCAAACAATCATCAATTTCGAAAGCATCGCCTTCAAAAACCCTTACCCCCAGTTCTTTCAAGGCAGAGGCATCACTGCCGGCTCTCACCATCGCGGCAATTTTCTCGCCACGTTTTGCCGCCAGACTGGCAATATGCAATCCCGTATTGCGTGTAGCACCGAACAAGAGCAAATCACATCCGCTCATGCAGCTACCCCGACACTGGAATTTTCAAAAATCGAACGCAAGGCTTCCACCTGTTCAGCGATCAGTTCCCTTTTTTCGTCGCGTCCGGCAAATACCTTGAACATGACCTCGCCCGCTTCATTCATAAACTGGATACTGACGGTTTGTGACTTCATGAACGGACGTTCGACCAGAAACACGGATTTGCAATGTCCGGCACGCAAATGACCGTGCATCGGGCTCTTGTAATCCAGATTATAAAAACCGTTGCTTTCCGACCCTGTCGGAATGTCTCCCGAAAACTCCATAATGACATCCTGTGTATTCATGACCAGCGTCATCTTGCCCAGTTCTGGAAGTATCTGCATGATTTCAATGAAACGGTTTCCATCCGTCCGTTTCCACATCTTCTCCGGAAGCAACTCGATTAATTCAGCCATGGAAAGGCCACTGTTTCTGGCAAGCGCCTCTAGCATGACACCCGGATTTTCCTGCAACTTGGCCCTGACTGTTTCCTTATCCATCTGCTGTGCCGTTTGCGTCATTCCTGATTTTCCTTTCAGTAAAAAAACCTTTGGATGGAAGACTCCGCCACACCGGCAAAATCATCCCACCCAGAAAATAAATGCGTCTCATTTGCATTAAGCATTGACAATTGTAAATGAGAATCATTATCATTTGAAGCGTTTTTACAGATCAACCCGATAAAAATCGGTTTTCAGAACATCTAAAACGGCACAGTTTTCAGAAAAATGGCAACAAGTAACCCGGTTCTTTTCTCCGCACGGCATATTGACCGCTTGCCCCGGCCACTGGTCAAGGGTCTTACAGCAACAGTTCTGCTTTTACATGGCATTCTGATTGCACTGGCGTTAAGAAGCATTCCCCTAGTCGAACTTGGGGGAAACAGCGGCGGTGGCGGCAGTGGCGGTTCGACGCTCTACGTATCCGTTCTGAAAGGACAGCCAACATCGAGTGTATCCCGTGCGCAACAATCTGCCGTTGCCAGCGAAAACATACGGATAAGCAGGGAAAAACGGCAATCCGGACTGATCACCACCCAGTCTGCCTCGAAAAAAGTCGCACAGACTGCCCCGACAGTTGAAAAGAAAACGGCAAAACAAACTGAATCGACACCTGTACAACAACAGGCTGCACTCAAAACTGCCGGTACTGCCGCAACAAAAGGAATGGGTAGCAACACCGACAAAGGGACAGGTAAAGGTACTGGCAACGGGAACAATCCCGGAGCAGGACACGGTGAAAACAGCGGTAACAGTTTTGGCTCCGGCGGATCGGGCACCGGCTCGGCACGTTCCGTTTCACTCTCGCAGCTCCGTTACAAACATGCATTCAAACCCGAATACCCTGCCCGTTCCATACAGCGCCATGAATCCGGACAAGTCAATGTCCAGGTCGTCGTCGATACGTCCGGACGGGTTCACGATGCACGCATCACTTCTTCTTCGGGCTTCGACCGGCTGGATGAAGCGGCATTGAAAGCAGCCCGGCGCAGCACGTTTTATCCCTATATGGAACACGGCCGGCCGATATACGCCAAGGCAATCATTCCTTACCACTTCAACCTGAATAAGCAATAACACCCATCCTCAAATACAAGAAAGCAGCACATCATGGAATCGACCGTCAGTAACATCGGATTTTCCCATTTCATTGCCCAAAGCGATTTTCTGGGCAAAACCATTCTGCTCATATTAATCGGCATGTCCATCGTCTCATGGACACTCATCATCACCAAAGGCATCGCTGGCTGGCGACGCAAGCAGTACAGCAACCAGTTCCTGCAGTTTTTCTGGAACGCCAGTTCGCTCGATACCGTACGTCATGAAATCCAGACACATGGCATCAAATGCCCTTTCTCCCACCTGACAGCTCACGCCCAGCACGCTCAGGAACACCATGTCCATTATGGTGCGTCGAAACTGTCCGAAGCGGGAACCCAACAGGAATTCGTTACCCGTACGATGAGAATGGTCATGGACGAGGACGCAGGCCGCCTTGAAAACGGCCTGACCGTTTTGGCCACCATCGGCTCGACCGCGCCATTCATCGGCCTGTTCGGAACCGTCTGGGGCATTTACAACGCCCTGATCAACATCAGCGCCAGCGGGGCAGGCACGCTCGACAAGGTTGCAGGTCCTGTCGGTGAAGCCCTGATCATGACCGGTATCGGACTGGCCGTCGCCATTCCTGCCGTCATCGGCTACAACTGGCTGGTACGCAGCAACAACGTCCTGATGTCCAAACTCGACACTTTTGCCAATGAACTGCTGACCTTTTTGACGACCGGCAAACTCTATTCGATCAACAGTGAACCCTCGGCAGCCGATATGGCAACACCCGTCGTCCACAACATCAAGCGAGGCTGATCATGGCATTTGGCGGATTCCAGAACAAAAACACCCGTACACCGATGGCGGAAATGAACATGGTCCCGTTAATCGACGTGATGCTCGTCCTTCTCGTCATCTTCATCGTCACGGCTCCGCTTCTGTCGCACTCGGTAAAACTTGAACTCCCGCAGGCCAGCTCGAAATCTGTCGAGGCGGCAAAAGAAAAAATCGATCTGGCCATCCGTTCCAACGGCGAACTCTTTTATAACGGCAACTCCGTCGACCGTGAAACGGCACAGGCTCTCTTTGCCGAAGCCGCCAGAAAAGATCCCATGCCGGAAGTCCACATCTATGCGGACAGGCATGCCGATTATCAATATGTAGCAGAAACACTTTCCGATGCCAGTCGGGCAGGACTGTCAACTATCGGTTTTATAACCAGACCACAAGAGAAATAAGCAAATTTCCCCCCCGTATAGAAAGCAGAAACATGAACAGAAAGATTGTCTCACTTGGCATTGGCTTTGCCTCTGCCACACTCTGTCTTGCGCCTTTTGCCCAGGCACAGCAGGAAGAAAACCAGACCGAAAAGGCTCACGCCGTCATCACCGATAAAAAGAATAACGACGATACCACTCATGAAATGGGGGCCATCACTGTCACGGCAACCCGGCAGGAAGAAAAAGTGCTTGATGTCCCTGCTGTTGTCAGCGTCATTACGCGCGAACAAATCGAGGAACACAACGTCAACAACATTTCCGAACTGGTCAGGTACCAGCCCGGCGTTCAGGTAAACCGGCAATCGTCAGGAACCACTCCTTTCGGCGGCCTGGGCGGGTTCACCATTCGTGGCGTCGGCGGCAACCGTGTCCAGATCGTCGTCGATGGTGCACGTGTGATGGAAGCCAACGACGCAGGCAATCGTGACTTCGTCGACCTCTCCACTCTTAAAGCCGTCGAAATCCAGCGAGGCCCGGCATCTGTCCTGTGGGGTGCCGATGCCCTTGGCGGCATGGTGTCCTATCAGACCCTTGACCCGGACGACCTTCTGAAAGGCCGACAACTCGGCGGTCAGGCAAGCTATGGCTTTGACGGAAGCAATAATGCCCACAGCCAGAACGCCATGATCGCCGCCCAGATGAGTCCTGTCGCACAAATCCTGTTCGGATACACGCACCGGACGTATCACGAAACCCGGCTGAGAAATGCCCGCGCCGATGGCGGACAATGGGGCTGTTCCCGTGTGGCACTCGGCTGCGACCGGTTCAATCCACTGGACGCCGAAGTCAACAATGGCCTGACCAAACTGATCCTTCGTCCGGATTCGGACAACCAGTTCAAACTGACAGGCGAACTTTTCGATTCGGACTCCGATATCAACCAGTTATACAACAGGGGCATTGGCACATACAACGGCGATTACCTCCGCAACCAGAAACAAACCCGTTACCGCCTTGCTTTTGAACATGACTGGGACGTTCGCTCTGCCGCTCTGGATAACCTGACCTGGCGCCTCTCCTATTCTCCGCAGAGACGTACGCTTTCAGACCGCCGCAGGTATACCAGCGCAGGAAGGGACTACTACACGACCCAGAATTCCGATTACAACCAGAACTTTTATCAGGCCGATATCCAGTTAACCTCCAGCTTCGACTTCGGTCCGACAAAACACAAATTGACATATGGTTTTCAGGGAGACAAAACCGATACCGACTATCTCCGCAAAAGTACATCCACGAACCTGACGACGGGCGTGACCACCAACACAACGACCAGCACCTTCGTCGACACGACGACAACACGGGCTGACTTGTATTTGCAGGATGAGATCAAACTGTTTAACGACCGTTTCAAAATCATCCCCGGTATCCGTCGTGCCTACTACTCGCTGAAACCGGAAAACAGCCCCTACTACACACCTATCGCAGGCAAGGAACCCAACAACATCTCCGAAACGAAATGGTTGCCGCAACTGGGCACGATCTTCAAACTGAATAATCAATATTCTGTCTATGCCCGTTACGCCGAAGGTTTCAAAATGCCGACAGCCGAGCAGCTTTACTATACGGCCTCTATGGGAACCATTGAAATGTTCCCGAACCCGAATCTCAAACCGGAAGAAGTCAAATCGATTGACCTCGGCTTCAGGGGACAATTCAATAAAGGCTGGTTCTCGTTCGGTGGCTTCTACAGTGATTACACCAACTTCATCAAAAGCCGCCAGCAAATTGCCGGAACGACCAACTACACCTCTTTAAACCTCGATAAAGTCAAGCTGTGGGGCTTTGAAGCGTCTGCCGAATGGCAAATTGCACGAAACTGGACCTTGAACGGCAGCGCCGTACTCCAGCATGGCAAACAGACCAGCATCACCAGCAACAATTACGTTCCATTCGATGGAGCCTCTCCATTGTCCGGTGTGCTCGGCGTCAAATACGAAATACCGAAATACGGCTTGACCACCCAGCTCATGGGCACCTTTTCAAAGGGTATCGACAGGGTCAGCGATCCGAAATACTTCAAACCGGGCGGATATGCCGTTTATGACGGATACATCAACTGGCAAATCGACAAGACCTTTCGTCTGACCGCTTCCGTACTGAATATCCTGAACAAACGTTACTTCGAAAGCACCGCATCCGCTTTCGAGGCCAATCCATCCCCGACCGATGGAATGATCTATACCAACCCGCTCGAGCTTTCCACCGGTTTGGGCCGTACTTTTGCTGTTAGCCTCTCGGCACGTTTCTGATGGAGAAAGTATGACTGATATTGTTAAACCATCTCCCGTTCCCCATCACCGCGCAACATGGATCGATCCCATGACAGGCAAAACATTGC
>JAHYZB010000009.1:36116-41069 GCA_019424645.1 Oxalobacter formigenes | reverse complement strand
CACAAAACATAAAAACAGCCTGAACAGTTTTGACAATCTTTTTGACTCGATGCGTAAAAATCATGTCGATGACAACCTGATTGCTGAACTGAAGAGCAGTATGGCGCAAAATGTCGGTGGTATTTTTGAAAACGATATGTCAGATGTTCCAAAAGTACTGGCGTACAGTCGCGTCGGCATTAACGACTGGTTTGTGATTTCTGTTGTGCCGAGACGAGTGATTGCCCAAAATGCCGACCGGCTTATCAACCGTAATGTGATCAGTGCGGTTATTACGGTCATGGTAATGGGAGCACTGATATTTTTTATACTTCTCCAGAATTATAAAAACAGACGCAGGCTTGAAGAGCTTGCCTACGTGGATTCGATTACCGGGGGAAACAACTTCAACAAGTTCAAGCTGCTTGCTGCCGAAATTGTTGAGCGAAATAAAGGTAAAAACCTTTATATGATCCGGATCGATATCGACAATTTCAAATTATTGAACGATATGTATGGCTATCGGGAAGGTGACGAGATTCTGGTGGCTATAAACCAGCTGTTGTGTCGGATGGATTCATGCAAAGATCTCCATGCCAGGTTGAGCGATGATAATTTCGTCTGGCTCGTCAATTGTCATACCGAAGAAGAAGCTGTCAGCAAAATACGCCAGTTCAATGATGCCTTTCAAAGTGGCATGATGCAGAATCAGAAGGCTTACAAGCTGGGTTTTACCTTCGGAGCGTACAAAATTCATCCGAAAAATATGGATGTGGACAAAATCATTGATCGCGCTGCGATGGCACATCAAAGTGCGAAGTTGTTACATACCAATCCCAAAGTGATTTTTTACGATGAAAAAATACGTAATGACGCTATCAGAATCAAAACGATTGAAAATATGATGTATGACGCGCTGGCGAACAGGGAATTTGTCGTGTATCTCCAGCCAAAATACAATGTCAATAAGTCAACCATTGAAGGTGCGGAAGCATTGGTCAGGTGGGTGAAGGATGGCAAAGTCATTCCCCCTTCTGAATTCATCCCCATATTCGAGCGAAATGGTTTTATCGTCAATATGGATATGTATGTGCTGGAAGAGGTCTGCCGTTTGCAGCGGAAATGGCTGGATATGGGCCTGAATCCTGTACCGATTTCCATCAACCAGTCCAAATCCTTGGTGTACAGCAAGGATTATGTGGATAAATTATATGGTGTCATCACACGCTACAATCTGCCATCCCGGTTAATCGAGGTGGAACTCCTTGAAACCATCATCCACGACAATGTAACTGAACTGATCAGCATTATCAAAAAGCTTCGCAGAATAGGTCTTCTGATTTGCATCGACGATTTCGGTAGCGGTTATTCTTCGCTCAACATGCTCAAGGATTTTGACGTGGATGTGCTCAAGATAGACCGGGAATTTCTGAATAATGCCGAAATCAGCGAACGTGCCAAATATGTACTGGCACAGATTATTACTTTGGCAAAAGGGCTCAAAATGGTGGTTGTCACTGAAGGAGTCGAAACCGAAAAACAGGCGGGTTTGCTCAAAGAACTTGAGTGCGATACAGCACAGGGTTTCTTTTATGCCAGACCGATGCCGTGTGACCAATTTGAAAAATTGTTATCAGTTTCAAGAACTGCACGCTCGTTAAATGCATGTCGGAATGATCAATTGAATCATGCATTAACATAGCTGCTTTTCTTGTTTTAGCTGGTAACAAAAAAGTTACATTGCCAAGATCGGATTTTTGGTTGTTTCAACAGCCTTGGCTGACCGAAGTTGTTTTTTTCGGTACCATATTTCTGACGCCGAAGTTGCGTCTAAAATTTGATAATTTGAAAACAGACCTCCTTCATTGAAGAGAGGTCTTTTTTTATGGAGAAAATATGACGAAGTTACCCGACAGAAATTTGATGGATGGCACTAAAAGCCCTGAAACAACAACTGGTGAATTCCGTTTGGCAATGGGAAATATCAGACAGTTTCTTTTTGATTTATTCGGAGACGAGAGTTCTGATAAAGAGACAGCAAGACAAACATTAGGAATCAATCTTGCAGAACTCAATGACGATTTATCGAAGAAAGCCGATCAGCAAACAGTCGATACCGCCTTATCTTCCAAAGCAGATATAACAGAGCTATCAGGTGTCGCATTCACCGGGAACTATAACGACCTGATCGATAAATTGGAAAAATCCAGTACGCTTGAAGGTTATGGCATATTGGTTGACAGTACCCCGGTTGCAGGAAGTACAAGACCTGTCACGAGCAGTGGAATCAAAAATTATGTAGATACCAAAGTCGCTAATGCCGTCGTTCCGAGTGGTATTCAGATTTTTAAATCGAGCGGCACATTTACTGTTCCGCATGGTGTGAACTGTGTCAAAGTCAGATTGTGTGGCGGAGGCGGTGGTGGTGGAACGGTGTCTTTTTCAAATGATCCCAAATATGGAGGAACAGGCGGGACAAGTAGTTTTGGAAGTTATGTATCTGCTACTGGAGGCGGTGGCGGTGGTCCTGATAATAGTGGGGGTGGCGGACAAGGAGTCGGGGGAGACATATGTCTTTATGGCAAAAATGGTGATAACCGTTTTTCCCCATCAGCGGATGATATCTTGGGCCAGTTTGGACTTGGAGGAGCTCCCCACATAACCAAGTATGGTGGTAATGGAGGTTATGCTGAAAAAACTGTTACAGGTCTAGTCAGTGGTATGGTGATAACGGTAACCATTGGTGGTGGAGGAACTCCTGCGAATTTGGCAGGTTGGGGCTCAGCTGGAATCTGTATTGTTGAATGGTAAAGAGGGAAAATATGAAAGCACTTGTTAAAGATAATGTTGTGGTAGATGTAAGCGACGAGGTATTCCCTGTTCATCCATTGCTGACCTGGATTGATTCAAAGGGTCAAATTGCAGTAGGTTATACCTATTCGAATGGTATATTTATGGCCCCACCCTCCTCTGAGTTCGATATGCTTAAAACGGCAAGACTACTTGAGTTGTCTAGTAAATTTAATGAAATATTGGAAAATACGCATTGCATGTCATCTGTGGGATTTGAAGTCAATGCCAATAAAACAGCCAGACAAAATATCGAGGACTTAATCCTGATTCTTGAGCCGGGAGAAAGTATATTGTTTAGAGCCTATGATAATAGTTTTCATGAAATTAGCAGGGAACAACTTGAAATTATCGCAAAAGAAATTGCCGAAAATTGTCGGAATCTCTATCAGGCGAAGTGGCGTCAGGAAGCGGCTATCAAAGAGGCTGGAAATATTGATGAACTGAATGCAATTGAATAGTCTTCTATCGTATGATTTTTATGAATTGAGATCTTCAGTTGTTTTTTGGTTTTATAAATGAATATCAATGATAATCCGGGTTTTTTGATTCGAACTATTAAAAACAGGCTGTCTTCGGCGGTCTGTTTTTATTAAAGAAAAAGATTATCGTTACTGTTTTCTGATGTTATATGACGTTCTATCAAAGTCTGCTCATCGTTCGTGTTGTCCATTTGCATGAGGCTGGCTTTTCGGGGGTATCCCATATTCTGTTGCGTTATCTGTAGCAGGCAAACTGATGTGATTCAATTTCAAAATGTGAAAAATCGAAAACGGCAGCCGAAGTGTCGCAAGATTTTCTTTTGTCTTCCTGTCTTGTGTTTCTTTCCTCTATGAAATAGTGTTTTCCTGCCTGTTTTTGCTCGTTTCGTTTAATTTTCCCGGATTTTCGCGTTTTTATCTTGTCTATGTCACGAGAATTTCAGCTTTCTGAAAATTTTGTTTAATCTCGGTTTCTACATGGTGTTTAATGTTATAAAACTGATATTACAGCTTTATCTCTAAATGTAAAAAAGAGCTGTTTGCCAATAAAATTAGAAAAACGCAAATGGTGCACTGGCTTGCGCCAATGGAAAGTCAATAAATAAAAATGTAATCTCGTGAAGGCGTCAATGATGATTTTCAATACTTTCGGCCTGGTCTATTCACTGTCTCTTCTTGTCGCACTGTTGGGAGGGTTGAAAATTGGACACCTGTTTGGCAAACGATGGCATGTAAGCGTGCAGGAATCGGAGAAAGGCAACACAATGGACGGTGTTGTGTTTGCGTTGCTCGGTCTATTGCTCGCATTCAGTTTTTCCGGAGCCATGAGCAGTTATGGTTCGCATCGTGATCTGCTAACAAAGGAAGCAAGTGCTATAACCGATTTTTATCAGAAGCTGGATCTTTTGCCGGAAAACACCAGGATTTCCCTGCGAAGCGTCCTTCGTGAATATGCAGATCTTCGTCTTGAAGCGACTCAGGCGGATATCGATTCGCCGGTTGAGCGGGAAGCGCTGGCGCGCAGCCAGAGTGTCCAAAAACAGATATGGCAAGAGCTGACTGAATATGTCAGGAAATCCGACAATACGACTGCAAACAATCAGTTGTTGAATGCATTCAGCATAATGACGAGTACTGTTGACGAGCAATTTGCAGATGTGAACAATCATGTACCTGCGGTTGTCTATGGCCTGATTTTCATTCTGGCTGTAATGGCTTCACTTATGGCGGGTTACGGCATGTCAAACCTGAAAAAACTTCCGTTTATCCGTGTTGTCATATTCTCGCTGGCAGTATGCGCTACGGTGTACACGATTATCGATCTCGAATTCCAGAGGACAGGCCTTTTTAATTCCTCCCCGACAAATACCATGCTGATCAAGAGTATCAAGGACATACAGTAAAACAGGGTAACGCCTGTTCCAATGCTTTCCGGATAGTATTACTTTCCTGAATCTGTTCAGGTTTCAGATTGAAGATTTCAGTTTTGTTACTTTTTTGACTCATTGAATTCTCGATAAGTATCTTCATCTTTTTTTGATTTTCAGGAAAAATTGAGTTTTTCCGGTTTATATTTGATCAATGGATTAGGAATGATACTTTTCATTGATCTTCTGGTTTTAGAGTGCATATGTTATTGTTT
>JAHYZB010000009.1:28988-36106 GCA_019424645.1 Oxalobacter formigenes | reverse complement strand
CATATAATTATTGATGCATAAAGCATGTGTTGTCTACTGGTCTTGAGTCGTCTGACAGAGGTGATACCATAGCCTCTTGAGAGTGAGAATAAGAAAAATATGAACAATTATGTATAAAAAACTGTATTGTTGAAAAATGTATATAAAGGTTTAATGAACTCGCTGCCTTTTGTGACGTACTTCCCCATGAAAGGCAGTTTGAGTTCAACTTAACATTAATGGAGCGTTAGTATTAAAAATTTTATGGGAGATATCACACTTTAAAATTGAGGTACTAAACAATGTCAACTCAAACCACAACTCGTGTAGTCGGTACGTTCATTCTGGCAATCGCTTTCTGTCTTACCGTAATGGGCGGCGCTGCTGATATGTCTTACGATATGGATTATTTCCATGGCGGCGATATACAGGCAAACACCGTACTGAACGCTAATGCCAATAATGCGTAAAGCTATATGACGTTACCCGCATCATTCATTGATGCGGGCCCCCGGGGGGCAGATGTCTATAATCTGGTTTCTGTCCCGACTCAAAAATACCTTCCAGAGACTTTCTGTTTCATTCTTCCCTTCAACTCTTGTTCAGTATCCGGATTTTTTATCCATTTTTCAGCCTGTTTTTCTTCTTTTTGGAATATATCCGGGTTCCAGGACTTTGTCCGTGTTAAACAATAGTTTTTTTCAAAAAAAATATTATTCAGGCTGTTTCAGGGTCGTGACTTTGTTGTAAAGAAGTTGTGACAGAGCTGACAGAAGTGTTTTTTTCCTTTAACTTCTTCTTCGTCGGGCAAATTGCGCCCGTTTTTTTGTGAATCAGACCTCCTTCGTACGAAGCGAGGTCTTTTTTTATGGAGAAAACGATGAGATGAATTGAACAGTTATTTAAAAAGAAAAGGAAAAGTCTGTTAAGTAGTTAAGTTAAGGAAATTTAAAAATGCCACAAAATGAATTCAAGCCTTTTGCGATTGCATCCAATGCAGCCGTTCTTGAACAATCGGAGTACGAAACGTCTCAAGCCTTGCGTGAAGGGTTCAAAAAGGGTCTGGCCAGATCGGTCGAGGTGAACAAGGCGATCCGTCAGGCGTCCTGCATTGCAGCCGCTGTCGCGCAATTTACTGCTGAAAAGAGCGGTAAGGACATGCTGGACAACGGGGAGGTGGGTATTCTGAAGGAGAACTTTGAAATGGCCTTAAGCGCTGTTTCATCCTTGTTGATTGCTGACGCTCAGGGAACAAGTGATGCATTGAGCGCTTCATTTACACCGACACTCGGTAAATTGAAAAACGGGACGCTGGTTCATGTCAGAGCCAAAGAAAAAAACGGGACAAAAACGCCGCTTTTCAAGGCGGATGAAACCGGGGAAAAAATCATCGTCAAGGGAAACAACCTGAGCCTTGAGGAAGGGGATATCGCCGGAGCTGGGCACTGGCTTGAGCTGCAGTATGATGAAGCGCTGGACAAATGGGTTTTGCAGAATCCGGCTAAAGGCATTACGCCAGCCAGTGGCGTACCAATCGGGACAATCAGCTATTTCGGGAAAACAGACATGCCAGCCGGATACCTGCGAGCAACCGGACAGACCGTCGGACGGGAAACCTATCCGGAACTCTTCACTGCCATCGGGACAGCCTATGGAGAAGGAGATGGATCGACCACCTTCAACCTACCGCGTCTGGGAGATGACATCGGAGCCATCTTGTCATTTGCCAGCCTGCACCTGCCCACAGACTTTGCCAGATGTGACGGATCAGAAATCAGCCGTGCAGATTATCCGGAACTATTTGCCGTTATCGGGACAAGTTATGGAGAAGGCGATGGATCGACCACCTTCAACCTGCCAGACCTGAACGACCGGTTTGCGCAGGGGAGCACGATACCGGGACAGAAGGTGGAGGCGGGGTTGCCGAACATAACGGGTGGCGATATAGGTGCAAACCCGAACCAAATTGGCAGTGGGGCGTTTTCTTCGCCGGGATTGGCGGCAAATAGTGTGAGTGCCGGAGCGGCTTTCTGGAGAAAAATGACTTTTGACGCCTCACGCTCCAACCCCATCTACGGCGCATCCGACACCGTCCAGCCACCTGCCTTGACCGTATGTTACGGCATCCGCATAAAAAACCGGCTTCATGCCGCGATCAAGGCTTTTGATGCAGTCACTAACCCCGGCCTGATCGACATCACAGAGCTGGCGCAAGAAATGGCAAATAAAACAGACAAAAGTGCAGCGGCTCATGCAGCCATGCCGTCGGACAATTATATCGATTTAACATTGCCGATCTCCGGCGGAACAATTACCGTACCTGCGGACGGATATTTGCTGGCGAAGCTCACTGGGAACAATGCAGGTTATTTTTCAGTTGATAGTTATCGTGGAGGGACATACATAGCGTCACATATTTCCATTTACGCATTTGGTGCGTACTTTTTATTTTGTCCTGTTGCAGCGGGAAATATTGCCAAAATATATAACACAACGAGTACGACTTCAGAGTTTTTCAGATTTATTTATGCAGAAGGGAGCAAGGCATGAAATACGGCATCACCAAAAACCACAAGTTTGTCCTCATCGACGAAAACTTGCAACGGGTGAAAAACACCTTGCTGTTTATGCCGCAGTATTCTTTTGACATGATCAAAACATATACGGATAACGAGCTTGAACAAGGATTTGATGGCAAATGGTACGAAAAAGGATATGTGCCTCAAAAAGCAGTGGAGGAAGTCAAAGCTGTAAAACTGGCTGATCTGAATGCCGCATTCACATTGGCATCTGAAACCGCCCATTGCCTTTCATCGGCCGGATTCGAGATCAATGCCGACGAGACGGCGAACCGGAATATCGAAGGACTGGTACTTTTTCTGGCAGAAAGCAACAGCACATTGTTCCGTGCCTATGACAACAGTTTTCACGATGTGACGAAAGAACAGCTTGAAACGATGAGAAAAGAAATCGTTATCAATTCTCAGCGGCTGTATCAGACCAAGTGGCAGATTGAAGCCGCTATCAAAGCTGCCAAAACAGTGGACGAACTGGATGCCATCCACATCTCGTTTGAAACTCTTGTGCGGAAGGAGTGAGAAGGCAATCGTCGGGACTTCAGGATTCAGTCCTGCCCGGTATCAGCGCCGCTTTTCGTTTCTGTTCTTCGGTAATCGTCCAGTAGTAGATCGTTTTGGTGCCGACCTGTTCGATTTTCTCGGCTGGCCATTCCGGGCCCATGTCGGATTCGTTGGAGACGACTCGGGCACCGACTTTCAACTGTTTCCAGAGTATCGGGCGCAGTTCGTAATTGATGCTCTGAGGCAGGTAGAGCATGACGACGGTGGCGTCAGAAAAGTCGTCCTTGTAGAAGTTGCCCAGTTTGAATTCGGTCAGGTGTTCGACTCCGGCCGCTTTGGCGTTGGCTTTGGCTTCTTCAACCCGTTTGGGGTTGAGGTCAAGGCCAACACCATGTGCGCCACGAAGTTTGGCAGCAGCAATGACGATTCGTCCGTCGCCACATCCCAGATCGTAAACGAGGTCGTCCTTGTTGACGTCTGCCAGCTTGACCATACCGTCAGCGGTTTCATGCCAGGTGGAAATGAATCCGGCGTCGAGTTCCGGGCCCATCATTTCATCGAGCCCGAACTGGTTTTTGGCGGTGACGATGACAATGATCGGGATGAGTACGGCGACAAATACAAAGGCGGCGATTGTCAGACTGGTGCGTTTGGGCAAACTCATGAAATGCGATTCTCCTTGATAATTAATCTGAAAGAATGGTGTCGGTCTGTTTCTGGCCCGGTTCGATCCGGTTGATCAGTAATAGAAGCATGACTCCGGTCAATAATACCGCAACACCTATCCAGGCGGCATTGATGCCGCCGAGTGACTGGTCATAGACATATGACAGGCTGGACCATAGCATATAAGCGCAGGTGCCGCAGAAAATCAGGGGGACGAGCGGATATAGCGGCACCTTGAAAGGGCGTGGTGTTTGGGGCTCACGAATCCTGAGCACGAAAAGGGAAATGCCGGCCAGCAGGAAAAATATCCAGAAAACCGGCGCAGTGAATTCAACCATGGATTTGAATCCGCTGCCTATCCATCCACCCAGTACGACGAGCAGTAAGGATGCGATGCACTGTACCCATAAGGCATTCGCGGGTGTATCGCGTGCGGTATCCCATATGCCGAGTTTGTGCAGTAACGGCCAGTCACGACCCATGGCATAACTGGTGCGTGCTCCGACGATGATGGTGGCGTTGATCGAGGTGAGGGCGGAAAGGGCGATCATCAGGGAAATGATTGTCCGGGCGGCAGGACCGAAAGCGATTTGCATCAGGTCGGCTGCAATGGCGTGGGAGTGCATCATACCTTGAAAGCCCAGTCCCTGCCAGTAAGCCCATGTCATGAGAATGTAAAGCGTGGTGATGATCAGGATAGAAAAGGTCAGGGCCTTGACCATGTTGCGATGGCTGCCTTTCATTTCCGCACTGATGTAGGCGGCTTCGTTCCAGCCACCGAAAGTTAGCAGCACGAATACCATTGCCAGTCCGAAGCTGGAACTGAACGAGGACGGTTCTTGCAATGCGTTGACGACAGGCGCAGTGGTGTCGCCGGATGAGCCTGTCGCAAAAAGATAGATGGAGGTTCCGACAATGGCCAGCAGGCAGATGACCTGAAGGGTCGTGAAAAAGGTCTGGGTCGCCATGCCGGAGCGGACATTTTTCAGGTTGATCCATGAAAGGATCAGGATGATACCGATGGCGTATACGGTTGTGCCTGAACCCGAACCGAACCAGTCCAGTGATATGACCTGGTTCATGTAATCGCCGAAAACGAAGGACAGGAGGGCAATCGAACCGGTGGTAATGACTGAAAGGCGAGCCCAGCCGAACAGGAAGGAAACGGAACGTCCATAAGCTCTGTGCAGGAAATAATAATCGCCCCCGGCATTCGGGTATGCCGTTGCCAGTTCGGCGTAGCACAGGGCACCGATCAGGGAAACGACGCCTCCGGCGATCCATGCGAGAAACATGGAAGTCGTATCGCCTGTCATGCTGGCGACCACTGCCGGGGTCTTGAAGATCCCGGCGCCGATAACGATGCCGACTATCAATGTGATGGCTTCTCGCAAGCCGAAAGTACGACGCGGCAAACCGGATTCTGCTGTTGCGGCCGGATTGTTCTGGTTTGCTGTTGGTTGGGACATTGTCAGTCTGTTTGTATGGCTGGAATGTGGATAAAAATACTGTGCAAAATAAAATCGCTCTATTGTGAGTGAAAGTTGGCGGTTTCTCAATATCTCTTTTCAATTTGATTATTCTCTTGCAAAAGAAAGTTGTTTTGCTTTCTTTTATTCCTCATCATCCCCGAATTAGTATCATCAGCATAGTTTTTCTTTTTTTGTGTGAGATCAGGCGTCTCATTTCTGATTTCCCTAAGCTTTTTATTCTGCTGCCTTTGTGTCTGGTATGACTTGGGGCATATTTTTATCAATGAAAAAGAAAGAAGGCCTCACATGGAAAAAATCGGTTTGCCTAAAGAGCTGGCCATCAAAATCGTCAAGGGAGACGGTAAACGGGTGATTGCCCTTTTTGCCGATCCGAATTGTCATTATTGCCAGCAGTTCGAGGACGGATTGCGTCAGGTCGATAACATTAAGATTTACGTTTTTCCCTACAATATTCTGTCTGTCGAATCAATGTATCTGTCACATGCGATCTGGTGTTCTCCGGACCCTGCAAAAGCATGGGACGACTGGATGGTAGAAAGAAAGCGTCCGCCTGCAGCCAAATCCGGTTGCGCTTTTCCTAACGATGAGATTTTAAAACTGGGTGAAGAACTTCAGATACGGGCGACGCCAACGATTTATTTTGCCGACGGTACCCGTCAAGAAGGTTACATTCCTCCGGAAGCACTGGAAGAAAAACTGGATTCAATCAAGTAATGAACGAAGGGTTCGATTGATCTGTCCAGATCGATTTCAGAAAAAAAATTCAAACAGTTTCATATAAAGCCGGACAGTATTCTGTCCGGCTTTTGTATTTGAAACGATAGATCGGCCTATTTCCTGAATGCTTTTTCCAGATCGGGAATGATCTGTTTTTTCCGGCTCATGACACCGGGAAGATTTATCTCGTCATTGACGATTTTTTTCGAAAAGGCATTCCCGATCAGTTGGGGATTGTCAGAGACAACCAGCAGGGTGGTATTGTCCTGCATGATGTCTGTCAGCATGAATAAAACGGTATTGCTCTGCGTTTTTGCCTTGATGTCTTTCATGGCAGACAGAAAACTTGTTTTGCGTTTCAAGGCAGCCGCAAGATCGTTCATTTCAAGCTGGGCGATCCCGATTTTCTGGCCGTTCATATTGAATTCCTTGTAGTCTCTCAAAAGCAGTTCTTTGCTGTCGGTATGGCTGATATCGGATTTTATGGAGAACAGCTTCATGCCGAACGCCGCTATGTCGTCAATGCCTGCAATTTTTGCCAGAGCACTCGCTGATTCAAGGTCTTTTTCAGTGGCTGTCGCCGATCTGAATATGATGGTATCCGAGAGAATGGCTCCCAGCATGACCCCGGCAATGTCTTTTGGAACCGGGATGCTGTAGTAGGTGTATACCTGATACAGAACGGTGGCGGTACTTCCGTAAGGTAGTATCCAGGCTTCCAGCGGAGAAGTGGATGTCACGTTACCGAGTTTGTGATGGTCTGCAATGAATACCAGATTGGCCCTGTCGAAACCTGCAGGGGCCTGTGGGGTATCGGTAAAGTCGACGATGGCGACATTTCTGTTGGCGACGTTGCTGATGAGCTCGGGAGCTGGAACCGAAAACCGTTCGAGGATATATTTTGTTTCGGGATTCAATGACCCTTGCGTCATGGGAATGGCAGGTTTGCCCAATTGATTCAACAGGTAGGATACCGCGATGGCGGATGCGGTTGAATCGGTGTCCGGGTTTTTGTGTCCGGTGACGAGAATAGGTTCTGCGGTAACGGTGTTTTCGGCATAAGCCTCCGGATTGGAAAAGAGAAAGCCAATAATCAGAATGAATGTACTGAACAAACAGAGGAAAAGGCTTGCTTTTGCGGGAGTGGAAGTCTTGTGCATGATGCCCTTTAAATGGGGGATTC
>JAHYZB010000009.1:17958-28978 GCA_019424645.1 Oxalobacter formigenes | reverse complement strand
CAATAATAATGGGAAGATTATAGGGGCAAAAAATGTCCCTTACATGAAAAAAGCCGTGCATTGCACGGCTTTCATGTCGTTCAGGCAGGATTACTGGTGAACGTAGGTCTGGCAGCTGGCTTTTGTATTATTGAATCCGACGATGATTTCGTCGGCCATGCATTCGTAGTCGTCATTGAATTTGCAGTCAGCTACCTTGCAGGCGCCGACGCCGGAAACACGTCCGGCTGCTTTGGCATGGGCAGATATGTCAGGGACGGCGAAGAAGGTATCGCAACCCGGATTGCTTTTATCGCCGACGGTAATGGCACGTGCATGGCAGCCCATGTCTTTATTGAAGCCACAGGCCTGAGCGGTGCAGGCCTTGACCTGCGGCATGATGATTTCGATATGTTTCATAATCTTTCTCCTGATTCAGTTTGAATGTGTGAATGGATTATTCGTCCTCGCGAAAGGGTTTCAACGCATTTCCCCATGAAACGACTTGTGCAAGCATGTTATTGACCGTTTTCTCGTGTCTCGGATTGGGCTTGAATACCGTCAGTTTCTCGAAGTCTTCAAAAAGAGACAGCATGACTTCCGACCGCACGTCGGCGATCATCAGCGCTCCCATCAGAATACGAAGCTGTTCGATGGCACGGATTGCGCCCATTGAGCCATAGCCGACAAATCCCGCCGATTTGTTATTCCATTCGAAAAAGAGGTAATCGATCGCATTTTTCAGTGAGGCAGGAGGAGAGTGGTTGTATTCGGGGGTAACAAATACGAAACCGTCGAACGAGTCGATTTTTTCGGCCCATTTTTTTGTATGGGCATGCGTGTATTGGCCGGATGAAGCGGGTTGTGGTTCGTCCAGAAGTGGCAGGTTATAGTCCTTGATATCGACCAGTTCCACTTCAATATCCGTGCGTTGCAGGGCGATTTCATAGATCCATTTCGCGACCGCTTCCCCGTTGCGGCCCGGGCGGGTACTTCCGATAATGACAGCAAGCCTGAACATGTTGCACCTTTCTTTCCGTTAAAAGAAACGATTTTTCAACCATACTGTTATTAGGGTATTTCTTTTTTTTGAACGATTGTTTCAGTTTTCGCAAATAAAGGTAAAAATTATTCGATAATAAGAGTGTTTGACGAATTGATCTTTTGCAGTTTATGGACAGGAGGAAATATGCAGGACAAGAAGATGCCGTTCAGACAAAAACTGGGCGCTTTGCTGACGATGGCGGCTTTCGGTTTTTGTGCCAATGTGATGGCGCAAGGGACAACTGGTGCTCCAGTGGTTCCGGTTTCAGGCGACCAGAATGCGGCAGTTCAGCAGACGGCTGCTGCTCCTGAACAGGCAGCGAAACCCCAGCCACCGGCGATGGTCAAGACACAGGTTCCCGGTTATTACCGGACGATGGTCGGCAAGTTTGAAGTGACGGCGCTTTTCGATGGGATTTTCGAATTTCATCCTGACTTGTTGAAAAATGCCAGCAAGGAGGAAATCAGTAAAGCCCTGTCGCATCATTATGGAAAACTGGCAGGCATTCAGTCAGCCGTTAATGCCTATCTGATCAATACGGGCGATCATCTGGTGCTGGTCGATGCCGGGGCAGCCCAGCTTTTCAGTCAAGACAAGCAGGGGCATATGATGGAAAACCTGAAGGCGTCGGGGTATCTACCTGAACAGGTGGATACCATTGTGTTGACGCATTTGCACGGGGACCATACGGGTGGGTTGAGTAACAAGGAAGGCAGTGTGTTGTTCCCGAATGCGACGGTGTATGCCAACAAGATTGAAAACGAATACTGGCTTTCTGAACAGGTAGCGGCAGCTGCACCACCCGAAAAACAGATGATGTTCAAACTGGCTCGTGAATCCGCCGTTCCATATCTTTCCGCCGAAAAATGGAAGGCGATTGAACCCGGAACTGAAATCGTGCCGGGTATCAAAGCGGTTGCCGCTTACGGCCATACGCCGGGACATACGGCTTTTCAGCTTACGTCCGATGGGCAGCAGTTATTGATCTGGGGCGACATCGTCCACAGTCATGCCCTCCAGTTCAATCGCCCTGAAATTGCGATTGAATATGATTCGGATTCCGAAAAGGCCGTCATGACCAGAAAAAATCTGCTTCGTGAAGCATCTGAAAAGGGAGAACTGGTTGCCGGTATGCATTTGCCATTTCCCGGACTGGGTTATGTTCGAAGCGAAGGTAATGGCAAATATAGCTGGATACCTGTCGAATATATGCCAATGAAATAAAGTCTGCGAGATGAATGAATCCTGCCTGTCATGAGACCGGCAGGATTTTTTTAAGATTAACCGCCCTGAACAACGGACTTTCTGAAACGCGCCAGTGCAGCGAAGAAGAAAACGACTCCGATCAGCGCCATTGCCAGGAATTCAGGCCAGACGATGGAGAATCCGGCTCCCCGGTACAAAATGGATTGCGCCAGCCGGACAAAGTAGGTCGTCGGTGCGAATTGCATGACGTTCTGAACCCATACCGGCATACTTTCCTGAGGTGTCGTGCCGCCAGAAAGCATTTGCAGCGGGATGATGGTCAGAAAGATCAACAGGCCAAGCTGGGGCATCGACCGGGCAAGTGTCCCAAGGAAAATACCGATGGAAGCCGCAGAGAACAAATAAACGGCTGCCGCCCCGATAAACAGGGCGATCGATCCGGCAATCGGGACGCCAAGGGCGATCTTGATCACAAAAATGAGGGCGAACGAGGCCCCTATCAGCACGGCCAGACCGTTTGCCCAGATTTTGGAAATCATGATCTCAGTCGCTCCGAGCGGCATGGCCAGAAGATGCTCCAGCGTTCCGTGTTCCCGTTCCCGGATATAGGCGGCGCCCACGAGAATGATGGTCAGCATGTTGACGTTGTTGATGACTTCCATAACGCCACCGAACCAGAAACCGGTCAGGTTCGGATTGAAGCGGACGTGCGTGACCAGATCGATGGGCGGGGCTCTTGAAGTGTCCGTCGTCCTGTTCAGGTATTCGGCAATCTCTCGCTCGAAAATGCTTTGTATGTACCCGGAGCCGATAAAGGCCTGACTCATCACGGTCGCATCGATATTCAGCTGGATTTTCGGGCTGCGTCCGGCCTGAAGGTCTTTCTGGAAACTGGGCGGTATGATGACGGCAAAGGAATAGTAGCCGCGGTCGAGTGCTTCATCCATATCTTTTAATGGAATGACGTCCGGTTTTTTGAAGAATGGCTGGGCCAGCGAACCGATCAGGCGTTGCGACAGCTGGGAATGGTCTTCATCAACAATGGCGACCGGTGCGTTATGCAGTTCCTGGGAAACGCCTTTGGCCGCACTGTAAATGCCTCCGGTGAATGCCCAGATGATCAGAAACAGCAATACCTTGTCTGCCCAGAGACTGTTCAGTTCCTTGACGCCCAGACGATAGATGTTGCTGAGATGTATTCTGAATTTCGACATTTATTTCTCCTGTTTGGGCAAGAACAGCCACGCAAGGAATGTCAGGGCCGGTATGAACAGGGCAAGGGAAATGAGCGGTCCCATCAAATCGGAAAAGCCCAATGCCTTGGTGAACACGCCGCGGGAGAGGATCAGGAAATAGGTGGCAGGGAAAAACTGTCCGATCCAGTAAGCGCCGCCTTCAAGCGACCCGACTGGCGTCGTGAGCCCGGAAAACTGGGCGGTTGGCAACATGGTCAGGATAGCGGTACCGAACAGGGCGGAAATCTGGGTGTTCGTAAACGTGGAAATGACGAGCCCGAGTCCTGTCGTTGCCGTGACGTAAAGAAGTGCACCGATTGTCAGGGCAAGAAAACTGCCTTTCAGGGGCACATGGAAGAAAAATACGGCACACCCTACCATCAGGAAATAACTGATCATGGACAGGAGAATATAAGGCAGTTGTTTCCCGACCAGAAATTCCAGTTTCGTGACAGGAGTGACATACAGGTTGGTTATCGAGCCCAGTTCCTTTTCACGAACAATACCGAGAGCCATCAGAATGGCCGGAATCAGCATCAGCAATAGCGGTATGATGGCGGGAACCATCGCGTAAAGGCTCTTGAAGTCCTGATTGTACCGGTATCGCAGTTCCAGATTGGACGAAGCTGTCTTGCCGGAACCGCTCTGCTCGCTTGCCAGCTGCTGGAGATATTTCGAGTGAAGGCCCTGAATATATCCCTTGATGGTTTCACCCCTGTATGGCATTGCCCCATCCACCCAGGCTCCGATTTGCGGATTTTTTCCCTGTGTCAGGTCGCGGCCGAATCCGGACGGGATTTCAATGGCAACGCTGACTTTACCGCTTTCCATCCGTTTTTCAAGATCCTTGCTGTCTTTCAAGGCAGGTTGTTCAATAAAGTATCGTGAGCCGGCAATATTATGTATGTAAGCGCGGGATTGCGGCGTCTGGTCATGATCCAGTACGGCGAATTTCAGGTTTTCCACGTCCATCGAAATACCACCACCAAGCACGAAGAAAAGAAGAATACTGCCCAATATGGCGAAGCCGAGCCGGATAGGATCGCGCCTCAGTTCCAGCATTTCACGCGATGCGTAAGCCAGAAGGCGTCTCAGACTGAAGTAAGGCGATTCTTCCTCGTGTTTTTCAGGCTCGAGTTCGACTTCTTCATTAAACGCTGTTTTTTCTGTTCCGGAGGCTTCTTCAAGGTATTCGATGAATGCCTGTTCCAGCGTTTCGGCGTGCTTGCTTTCCTGCAGTTCTTTTGGCTTGCCGCTGGCAAGCACCTTCCCTGCGTGCATCAGGGAAATGCGGTCGCAACGTTCCGCTTCGTTCATGAAGTGGGTCGAGATGAAAATGGTCACGTTCTGTTCACGGGACATTTCGATCAAAAGCTGCCAGAAATCGTCACGCGCAACCGGATCGACGCCGGACGTCGGTTCATCGAGAATCAGCAGTTTCGGATTGTGTACGACAGCGACGGCCAGTGACAGGCGTTGCCGGATACCCAGCGGCAGCTCGGCAGCTGCGGAATGCAGGTAGGCTTCCAGCCCGAAACGGTCAACCAGACTCTGGACGCGTCCCGGGATTTCATCTTTGGGGAGATGGAAAAGATGGGCATGCAGTTCCAGATTCTGCAAAACGGTCAGTTCACCATAAAGCGAAAACGCCTGGGACATATAGCCGACGTCTTTGCGGCTCTCGATATTTTTGGCATCGACCGGTTTGCCGAAAGTCATTGCCGAGCCCGATGTCGGGGGCAAAAGACCGGTCAGCATTTTCATGGTCGTGGTCTTTCCGCAGCCGTTCGAACCGAGGAAGCCGAAGATTTCGCCTTGTGGAATCTTGAAGCTGACGTGGTCGACCGCGACGAAATCACCGAATTGCTGGGTCAGGCCATCCGCTTCAATGGCATATACCTGATTTGCCTCTTCCTTTAAAGGCGGGATAATCAGTTCATGATAATTTTCGCGACGCTCTTCCGGCAAAAGCTGGATGAAGGCACGTTCAAGCGTGTCCTTACCGGTTTGCTGCATCATTTCTTCGGCCGTACCGGTGGCGAGTATCTTGCCGCCATACATGGCGGCAAGCCAGTCGAACTGTGCCGCTTCTTCCATATAGGCGGTCGCCACAATCACGCTCATTTGCGGGCGGCGTTTGCGGATGGAATCGATCAGTTCCCAGAACTGGCGGCGTGACAATGGGTCGACGCCGGTAGTCGGTTCGTCAAGGATCAGCAGGTCAGGGTCATGAACCAGCGAACAGCACAGGCCCAGTTTCTGCTTCATGCCGCCTGACAGTTTGCCTGCCGGCCGGTCAAGAAAAGGATGAAGGCCGGTCGCTTCAGTCAGCTCGTTGATGCGCCGGTCCCGTTCTTCAAAATCCTGACCGAACAGTCGGGCGAAAAAGTCGATGTTTTCCCGAACGGAAAGGGTCGGATACAGGTTTTTGCCCAATCCCTGGGGCATGTAGGCGACGCGGGGCAAAAGGGCATTGCGGATTTTGGTATCGGAAATATCCTCGTCGAGGACTTCGATATGGCCTTTCTGGATCTTCTTGGCACAGGAAACGAGCGACAGCAGGGAAGATTTGCCCACGCCATCAGGACCGATAAGGCCCACCATGCAGCCGCCCGGAATGTCCAGGGTAACATCGTCGAGCGCCAGAACGTCTCCATACTGGAGAGTGACGCCTTCGAGTTTCGCTGCAATGAGCCCGCTCATATTACTTTACCTGCAGGTTGGCGGGCCAGACAGCGTCCGGATTGGTTTTGACCCAGCCAATACCCGGCATGCCCGGTTTGGCGATCGTCGCATTTTGTGCCAGCCAGTCCGGATCGACTTTCAGTTTGACCCGGAACATGAATTTTTCGCGTTCGTCCCTGGTTTCGACTTCTTTAGGGGTGAACTGGTTTTTCGGGGAAACGTAGGTGACCTTGCAGGGTATCGGCATATCCGGCAATGCATCCAGCAGAATCCGGGCATCGCTTCCCAGTTGAACATTTCCGGAGTCGGCGGCGGAAAGGTAGATGTACATGTAGACATCATTCAAATCAAGCATCGAGAAGACACGCCCACCGGCGGGGAGCACTTCTCCCGGCTCTGCAAGACGGTAGAGAATCCGGCCATTGACAGGGGATTTCAGTGTCAGATCATTCAGGTTGGCCTGCAATGACGCCACTCTGGCATCCGCTTCGGCAACACGACCCTTGGCAGCAGCAAGACTGGCATTGGCCGTTCTCATCGCGCTGACATCCTTGTCGAGCTGGGCCGCGGAAATGAAGCCCTTCTTGATCAGTTCCTGGGTTCGCCTCAGGGTGACACCGGCCAGTTCCTGCTGGCTCATCGCACTTTTTACTTCTTCACGTGCCTGCTCGGCGACAGCCTGTGCTGCCTTGATATCGGCTTTCAATGGGATGTCGTCGAGTTGTGCAGCAACTTCATCGACCTTGAGATCAGCCCCTTCACGGAAAAAGACTTCAGTCAGTTTGCCCTGGACTTTCGTGGAAACAGCAGTTTCTGTCGCTTCGAGCCGGCCATTGCCGGAAGCAAGACCTTCAGGGGCTGGAGGCGGTTTCAGAAAGTACCATGCAACAGCTGCGACCACGGCAGCGATTACAAGGATGATGATCAGTTTCTTGTTGCGTAAAAGGGCTGACATTGTTTAGCTCCCGGGGATGGCTAAAATATGAGATGGTTAAATAAACGAGCACGACGTACAATTAGAGTGATTATATCCAGATATTCTTCTCAGGGTTTGTTTTAGCCGTACTTTTTGGAATGTAAAACATTTCTGTAAAGTAATATGACGACAGTTTTGGTCATAATGAGTAAAATTACGTATTTGAGAAAAAACTTTCTTGATAATTTTTGAAAACTCTACCGATTTCCAGCGAATTGACACAAAACCCACAAATTAAACTGGTCTGTCCTGCAGGCAGCCTGCCAGCCTTGAGGCTGGCTGTAGACAATGGAGCCGACTGTGTTTATCTCGGTTTCAAGGACGCGACCAATGCCCGGAATTTTGCCGGCCTGAACTTTGACGAAAAAGCCATTCTCGAAGGTATTGAATATGCTCATGCAAAAAAACGCAAGGTTTTGCTGGCCTTGAATACCTATCCCGTTCCGGGGTCGTGGGATGTCTGGAAAGCAGCGGTTGACCGGGCTGCACGTTATGGTGTGGACGCTCTTATTGTTGCCGATCCCGGCCTCATGCAATATGCCCGGGAGAATCATCCGGATTTGCGTTTGCACCTGTCGGTACAGGGTTCCGCGACCAATTACGAGGCGATCAATTTTTATGCGCGGCATTTCGGCATTTCAAGAGTTGTTCTGCCGCGTGTTTTGTCTATCGAACAGGTGGAAATGGTTGCCGGCAATACCGACGTGGAAATCGAAGTATTCGGCTTCGGCAGCCTGTGCGTGATGGTGGAAGGGCGGTGTGCCCTGTCTTCTTACGTGACAGGCGAGGCACCGAATAACAATGGTGTTTGCTCTCCCGCCAAAGCGGTGCGTTGGCAGCCGACGCCAAAAGGGCTTGAATCCCGGCTGAACGGTGTGTTGATCGATTTGTATGCCGATGATGAAAATGCCAGTTACCCGACTCTGTGCAAAGGACGTTTTGTAGTCAACGGGGACAGTTATTATGCGATTGAGGAGCCCGCAAGCTTAAATACACTGGAACTCTTGCCGAGGCTGAAAAAACTGGGTATTTCCGCCATCAAGATCGAAGGCCGCCAGCGCAGTCCGGCTTATACGGCACAGGCGACGATAGTATGGCGCGAAGCTCTGGATCTTTGTCTGAAGGATGCTGCTGCTTATTCTGTCAAACCGGAGTGGATGAGTGCGCTTGCAAAACTGTCCGAGGGGCAGCAACAGACACTGGGCGCCTATCATCGTTCGTGGAAATGAAAGAAGAATACTGATGAAGCTATCACTCGGACCATTGCTCTATTACTGGCCTAAAGAGCGTGTCATGCAATTTTATCGTGCAATGGCCACCGCTCCTGTCGATATTGTATATCTGGGGGAAACGGTGTGCGCACGCCGTCATGAATTACGGGTGGAAGACTGGCTGGAGCTGGCTCGTTTTCTCGCGGATTCGGGCAAGGAAGTCGTGCTGTCGACTCAGGTTTTGCTGGAGTCCGGTGCGCATCTTCAGGCCATGCACGAGATCGTTGAAAATGAACATTTCACTGTCGAGGCGAACGACATGGGGGCAGCCGGTTCATTGGCCGGAAATAAAACTTTTGTCGCAGGCCCTCATCTGAATCTCTATAATCCTGCATCCCTGCAATTTATGGCCGGTTTGGGGGCAAAACGGTGGGTCATGCCGCTTGAAATGACGGGTGATGCCTTGCAAGGCATGATGACAACGTTACCGGACAATATGGAAACGGAAGTGTTTGCATATGGACGGATGCCACTGGCTTTTTCGGCACGCTGTTTTACGGCACGGCATCATAATTTGCCAAAAGACCAGTGCGCTTTCAAATGTCTGGACTATCCTGACGGTTTGCCGTTGCAAACGCGTGAAACGCAATCGTTCCTTGTTATCAACGGTATTCAGACCCAGTCGGCAAAAGTCTATAATCTGATATCGGAAGTGCCGGTTCTTGCCGGTTTGAACGTTGACGTATTGAGAATCAGCCCGCAATCGGAAAATACGCTTGAGATAAGCGGTATTTTTGCCGATACAATAGCAGGAAAATACTCCGGAAAAGAAGCGCTCGAAAAAATGAAAGACCTGATGCCGGCCGCTTCATGTAATGGTTACTGGCATGGCAAACCGGGAATGGAATGGTATGAACAGTGATTTGAGATTCATTCATTGGAGAAGGGTATGAACCAGTTTAGCGTCCCGAAACTGCTTGGCGACATGATGTCGGTGTTGCCGGCTTATCCGGGTTCCGTGCTGTTCGTGTCTGCGCTGAACATGATTCTGACACCACGGCTACCTGAAGACGTGCGGGTAATGATTCTGGGCAAGCAATTGCGGCTGTCTATCACGGACGCCCGGCTTGATTTCAATTTCGTCTGGACAAAAGGCGGTTTCGTTGCCGGTTGGAGAAATGTCGAACCGGATATGATCATTTCGGCAAGTGCTTACGATTTTTACCAGTTGTCCAGACGGGAAGAAGATCCCGATACACTTTTCTTCAGCCGTCGTCTTGTCATGGCTGGGGACACGGAACTGGGACTTGTACTGAAGAACACTATCGATGCAATGGATCTGAACGTGTTCGAACTGGTGAAATCGGTTCCTGTGCGAAAATTTCTCGAATTGATTCCCGGCTATAAAAAACCCTGATCCTGTCAATCTCATCCTTGCGCTGCCAAAAACAGTATCTTCCTGATATTTATCAAGCCTGCTTTCCTTTCTGCTGAGGAATAAACAAACGCCGCGCGGCTGATTGCCATAATGTATCGATATGTTCGATCAAGAGGCAAAATGATGGATATCGCTTTTGTCATCAAAAAAACGCTGATTTTGCTGGCTCTGGTGGACCCTTTCATGGCGATTCCACTTTTCCTGTGCGCAACGGCAGACTTTTCCCTGCCGTTCAGGGAAAAGTATAGCCGTCATCTGGGTATTACCGTGGCCTTGTCCCTGTTGTTCGGAGGACTCTTCGGGCTCCATCTCCTGAATTTCATGGGGGTAACGCTGGCAGCCATTCAGGTGGCCGGGGGTATCATCATGTTCATCGTTTCCCTGGCAATGGTGATCGCCAAGGAAGAAACGATCAAATACACGCCCGGCGAGTCGCAGGAAGCAGCTTCGGGTCCTTCCATTGTGCCGCTCGGCATCCCTTTGCTGGCAGGACCCGCAGCGCTTTCCTACGTGATGGCAACGTCACAGATAACGGAAATCGGTGACTGGCTGGGAGTGCTGTTTCCTCCGTTTGTGGTAGGCGTTGCCACCTGGCTGTGTTTCCGGTTTGTTTCAAAGGGTGGGAAAATCCTGACTCCGGGGGCACTGAAGATTATCGGACGTCTGGCCGGTTTTTTGCTGACTGCCATTTCAGTCGAAATGATGGCGACGGGTTTCAGGCATATGTTTCCGATCCTGACAAGCTGAAAGATATGAATGCCCGGACGCAGCCGATTGGGGAAATAAAAAAAGCATGTTGAAAAACATGCTTTTTAACCTGCGAGAACAAACGTTTTTTAGTGTTTCGCTCTCTGCATGACGGTATCCCAGCCAAACTTGATGGCATCCTTGTTTTTATCCCAGGACATTTCAGAATCACGGTTATACAATTCCCAGGCGGCATGCGCCGAAGGTTCGACTTCCTGCCATGACCGGTTCAGATGTTTCATTTCGTTCTGGGCCAGCTGGGCGCCATACTGGAAGGCGGGCTGATAGTCTTCATATTTGCCGCCTGATGTCCAGTAACTGGTTTTCCATTCTTTAACGAATGCTTCTTCATTGTATTCGCTGCCCGTCCCGGAATCAGCATAAGTGTTTTGTTTGTCGTCCATATCGTGATCATCCCTGTTGAACATATCCTTGATTTTGTCGCCAGCTTTTTTCATGGCATCCGAGGTTTTATCGACGGCCTTGCCCATGGCATCA
>JAHYZB010000009.1:0-17927 GCA_019424645.1 Oxalobacter formigenes | reverse complement strand
CGTCTTTAGTCTTGTCACTGGCATTTTTCAGGGAGTCCTTGACGTTGTCGGCTGCCTGATTCAATTTTTTATTCAAATCGGAGCCGGTTTCCGGAGTATTCATGTCCATGATATTCCCTCACAATCAGTATCAGTTTTTCAAGTAGGCACTTCAGGATCTTGCAGGAGCCCAAGTACCGCGTTTGTCGCTTCAGTATTGGAATCAGGACGGTCATGCCTGAAAAAGGACGTGACCGTTGTCGTCGTAATTCCTGTTTTTTCCAAACTTTTGTGTTTTTAATGACTAAACTCAGATTGACAGGATGCTTTCAAGTTCCGGATTTTTGATGGAAGAGCCAAATTTTCAAGGAAGGCTTGATATTTGTGCGGATGATAGCCAGAAATTTTGTTTGAATAAAAGATAATGGAAGATAATTTTCAAATGAATGAATTTAAACGACGTTAACAACAAGAATGGTTATGGCAAACCAATCCGGGGAGAATGGAATGATCAGCAAAATGGAATACAGAAAAGGGAATTACATTGCACGGATGGCCGTACTCGATACGGATAACCGGCGTTTTCGTGGAATGGTCCTGATCCGCAAACATGGTGAGGAAGAAATCGAAAGATTCTGTGCATCCATTGAAAGCGATAATGTGGACGATGCCATGGACGAGGCACGTGCACTGGCTCACAAAATTCTGAACGAAAAGGTTGTTTACGGCCAGCCGGACGAAAAATAAAGTTTATTTTTTCGCAGGAGCCGTCAACGACCGGATGGTTGACTTGATCTGGGCGACCCGGGCATCCAGATTCGGCATTTTCGCGGTGATTTTGAGCTTTTCAGGGCCGTTCAAACGGATATGTTTGTTTTTCTGGATCATTTCGATAATCCGGATGGCGTCGATAGGCGGATTGGGCATGAATTGCATGACCGCCGCCTCCGTATGCGCATCGATCTTGATGATGCCGACGGTTTTGGCCTGAATGCGCAAACGGTGAGTTTCGACCAGTGCCTGAGCCGGTTCGGGAAGTTTGCCAAACCGGTCGATCAATTCTTCCTGCAAGTCATTGACCTCTTCCTGCGTTTCGCAGTTGGCGAAGCGTTTGTAAAGGGAAAGCCGTTCATTGACGCCCGGGCAATAATCGCCCGGAAGCAGGGCTGGCGTATGCAGATTGATTTCCGTCGTCGTGGTGAAAGGCGCGTCGTAATCGGGTTCTTCTCCTTTTTTCATGGCACGAACAGCTTCTTTCAACATGTCGGAATACATCTGGAAACCGATTTCGACCATTTCACCCGATTGTTCTTCTCCCAATACTTCACCTGCCCCACGGATTTCCAGATCGTGCATGGCAAGGAAGAAACCGCTGCCCAGTTCTTCCATCTGGCGGATGGCTTCGAGACGCCGCTGTGCCTGTTTGGACAGGGTTTGCGTGTCGTTGACCAGCAGGTAAGCGTAAGCCTGATGGTGCGAGCGTCCGATACGGCCACGTAACTGGTGCAACTGGGCGAGTCCGAACTTGTCGGCACGATGCATGACCATCGTATTGGCGTTAGGCACGTCAATGCCGGTTTCGATAATCGTGGTGCACAGCAGGATGTTATAGCGGTGAGAGACGAAATCACGCATGACTTTTTCGAGTTCGCGTTCATGCATCTGGCCGTGAGCGACGCCGATACGCGCTTCCGGCAAGAGGCTTTCCAGCATGATGCGTCGGTTTTCGATCGTTTCAACTTCGTTATGCAGGAAATAAACCTGACCGCCGCGTTTGAGTTCACGCATACAGGCTTCCCGAATGACGGAGTCGTTTTCGGAACGTACGAAAGTCTTGATCGCCAGCCGTTTTTGCGGGGCGGTCGCGATGATGGAAAAACTGCGCAGGCCGTCCAGTGCCATGCCGAGCGTTCTCGGAATCGGTGTTGCCGTCAGAGTCAGAACATCGACTTCGGCGCGGATGGCTTTTAATGCTTCTTTCTGACGAACGCCGAAACGGTGTTCCTCGTCGATGATGATCAGGCCAAGCCGGTTGAAGGAAACGTCCTTGGACAAAAGCTTGTGTGTGCCGATAACGATATCGACGGTGCCATCTTCCATGCCCTTGATGGTCTGGTTGACCTGTTTCTGGGTACGGAAGCGGGACAGTTCCGATATACGGACAGGCCAGTCTGCAAACCGGTCGCGGAAGGTCTGTGCATGCTGTTCGGCCAGCAGGGTTGTCGGCGCCAGCAGGGCAACCTGTTTGCCCCCCATGACGGCGATAAAGGCCGCCCGCAAGGCGACTTCCGTTTTGCCGAAGCCGACGTCACCGCAAATCAGCCGGTCCATTGGTTTGTCGGAGGTCATGTCTTCCATGACGGAAGCAATGGCGGCAGCCTGATCGGGCGTTTCCTCGAAACCGAAACTGTCGGCGAAAGCTTCGTAATCGTTTTTCGTCAGCGGGAAAGGGAATCCCTTGCGCATGGAACGTCGGGCGTACAAATCCAGCAGCTCGGCGGCTGTATCATGAATCTGCTGGGCAGCTTTCTGCTTGGCTTTTTCCCACTGGCCTGATCCAAGGGTATGCAGTGGAGCGTCATCTGCCGAAGTTCCGGCATAACGTGAAATGACGTGAAGCTGGGAAACAGGGACGTAGAGCTTGGTATCTTTTGCGTATTGCAGATGCAGAAACTCGGTTTCACCTTCGCCCAGATCTATCGTAATCAAACCGCGATAGCGGCCGATGCCGTGATTGGCATGTACGACCGGATCGCCGATTTTCAGTTCGGAAAGATCGCGGACGATGGATTCGATATGGGCAACGGCTTCGGTACGCTTGCGTCCGGCACGGCGGCCCGAGTTGGCGTAAAGTTCGGTTTCAGTAATGAAAGCCAGATCGCCGAAAATGTAACCCAGCGCAAAACCTTTCTGGACCGGCGAAATGCCGAACATTACTTGTTCCCTGCCAGTGGCAAAGTCCGCAAAACCGGTGCAGGGAGTGACCTTGAAATCGTATTCGTTGAAAAACTGTTGCATCGTTTCCCGACGTCCGGGTGACTCGGCACAGATCATCACCCGTTTGTCAGCACGTTTGATCCAGGCTCGCAGGTTCGCGAGCGGATCGTCAGCACGCCGGTTGACGGATACATCGGGAATCGGGGCGGACAATTCGGACGGAGCGTCGTCCGTCTGGATGACCCAGCGGGCGAATGGCTGCGCCAGAATGAAGAAATCTTCACTGGTCAGAAACAGTTTTTCCGGAGCCAGAAGTGGTCGTTCGCGGTCGGATTTCAGGAAATTGTAGCGTGACTGCGTATCCGCCCAGAAACGCTGGAATGCCTCATTAACATTGCCGATCATGGCAAAGATGGCGTTTTCAGGCAGGTAGCGGAACAGGGTCGTCGTTTCTTCGAAGAAAAGCGGCAGATAGTATTCGATACCGGCGGAGGCAATCCCGCTGGCAATATCGCGATAGATGACGGACAGGGTCGGATCTCCCTCGAAGACTTCGCGCCAGCGACTTCTGAAAAAGGCGCGGGAATTCTCGTCCATCGGGAATTCATGACCGGGCAGCATCCGGATTTCCTTTACCGGATAGAGCGAACGCTGGTTGTCCGGATCGAAGGTGCGGATGGTTTCGATAGTGTCGCCGAACAGGTCGAGCCGGTAAGGCAGTTTCGATCCCATCGGGAACAGGTCGATCAGGCCGCCACGGACGGAATATTCACCGGGCGACATGACTTGCGATACGTGGTTGTATCCGGCAATCGTCAGTTGGGACTTCAGTTTTTCTTCATCGAGCGTTTCACCCTGTTTGAAATAAAAGGTGTGTGCCGCGAGAAAAGCGGGCGGTGCAATGCGCAAGAGAGCGGTCGAGGCAGGAACCAGCAAGACGTCACAACGCCCGTTGGACACTTCGTAGAGTGTTGCCAGACGTTGGGATACCAGATCCTGATGCGGGGAAAACGAGTCGTATGGCAGGGTTTCCCAGTCGGGCAGCAAGTGGCAGCGCAGGGGGTCTTCCGTTTCGCCTGAAAACCAGGGAATTTCTTCCAGCAGGCGTCGCGCATCGGAGGCGTTGGCGACGATGGCGACCAGCATTTGCTGGCGCGATTTCAGATCCTGTGCGGCTTTGGCGAGCACGAGGGCATCTGCCGAGCCGTGAAGGGCTGGCATCGCGAAACGTTGTCCGGGACGGGGAAGAAATTTCTTGAGATCGAAAGGCATTGACGCAAAAAGACGACTTCAGGGGAAAGCCAATTGTCCTGTTTCAGATTACAATCAAGTCTGGGATTATAAACGATAGCGGCTTTTTGCGCCGCTTCATTTTTGCTTCACGAGATGGATGAATCTTATGGCTTTGACAAATGCCAATGAAATTGCTGCACGTTATTTTGCACTGATTCCCGCCGCGGGTGTCGGAAGCCGTATGGGCGCGGATTGTCCGAAACAATATCTGTTCCTTTCGGGGAAACCGGTGTTGCAGCACACGATAGAAGCGTTTCTTGCCTGTGACGGGATTGAAAGTGTGTTTGTCGTCGTCAGCCCTGACGATGAATGGGCAGATGATTTTATCGCTTCATCTCCGAAATGGGATGCCGGTCGTGTCCGTTTCCTTCGCTGTGGAGGGGAGACCCGCCGTGATTCCGTTCTGAACGGTCTGACGGCGCTTTTTCTGGAATGCGCCCCGAAGGACTGGATTCTGGTCCACGATGCCGCGCGCCCTGGTTTGACGCCTGATCTGGTTCACAAACTGATTGGAGCCATTGAACCGGACGATATTGGCGGTTTGCTGGCTTTGCCGGTGGTCGATACGGTCAAAAAACAGAATGAAGAAGGCGTTCAGACCGTTTCACGGGAAGGGCTGTGGCTGGCGCAGACACCGCAGATGTTTCCCTATGCCGTTTTGACGGATGCACTGGAAAAACAGCTGGAAGTGACCGATGAGGCGAGCGCCATCGAAGCGACGGGGAAAGTACCGAAACTGGTCGAGGGACATTTGTGCAATTCCAAAATCACCCGGCCGGACGACTTGTCTTTGATTGAACTGTTCATGTCGGTCGATACTGGCATTCAGAAAAAGCTGTTTTAATACGAAAACATCAGATAAAAGAAGAAAAAATGAGCCATTTAGCTTTCAGGATCGGACAGGGTTATGACTGTCATGCATTGGTCGAAGGTCGCAAGATGATTATCGGTGGGGTGGACATTCAGCATGCCAAAGGCCTGAAGGGGCATTCCGACGCGGATGTCCTGCTTCATGCCATTACCGATGCCTTGCTGGGCGCGCTGGCGCTGGGCGATATCGGCAAGCATTTTCCGGATACGGACGAGCGTTACAGGGGAGCCGATTCCCGTGTGTTGCTCAGGGAAGCGATGAAGCTGGTCAAAACGCATGGTTATATTGTCGGGAACGTTGATTCCACGATCATCGCGCAGGCACCGAAAATGGCGCCGCATATCGCGTCCATGGCAACGAATATCGCCAGCGATCTGGATGTGGCCGTTTCACAGGTCAGCGTCAAGGCCAAGACGAATGAAAGGCTCGGTTATCTGGGGCGCGAAGAAGGGATTGCCGCCGAGGCGGTTGTTTTGCTGGTCAGGAAGCAATAAACGGTATTTCTGTAAAAAAAGCCAACATCACAGTTGGCTTTTTTGTTATCCACGCTATGGACTCAGTTTCTGAAAACATCCGCCCCTTTTGGCGTAACGAATCTGAATGTACTGGCCGAGACAGGCGGGTTTTTGGTGAATTTCGTGAATTTGATGAGTGAGAGCTGTCCGAGTGAATCATAAAGCTCCATCGCTTCCGGCATGCCGTTTTTCATGCCGATATTGATTTTTTCAAATGGCGTGTCCTTTGTTTTCGGAATGGCTTCGACCCATTCATAACCGGCATGTGATCCGGCGTTTCTCAGCTTGAAGCTTTTTTCCAGATCGTTGCTGCCGAAGAGGATGGCAGCCGGGCTGGAACCGAGGGCGTTGCCCAGTTTTTTGACAGTGACCTGATTTAAGTCCTTGTCGTAAATGTACAGGTTGACGCCATCGGCCTGAAGTACCTGTTCATACGGTTTTTTGTAGGCCCAGATGAATTTGCCCGGACGGGAAAAGATGAACGTGCCGTATGCCATATTGGTAATCCGGCCCTTGTCGCCGCCCTTGACCTGTCCCTGACTGAATTCGCCTTTGGCGGAACGGGCGTTCGTGGAAAAGCTTTTCAGCTGGTCCAGTGCTGTTGCACCGGCAAATGCAGGGATGAGAACGAATAAAGCCATAGCAATGGCTTTTGAGAAAAATGGTCGCATGATGTTTTGTCTGTTCAAGAAAATGAATGTGTTTTTGACCGGAAAGATCCGATCCAGTTTCGTTTATATCTATTCGTTGTTTGAGGCGGGTACCAGAATTTCACGGTTGCCGTTGCTTTGCATCGGTGAAACGAGGCCGCTTCTTTCCATCTGTTCCAGAAGACGTGCGGCACGGTTGTATCCAATTCGCAAATGTCGCTGTACTAGCGAAATGGATGCGCGGCGGTTTTTGAGGACGATGGCGACAGCCTGATCGTACAGTACATCCGATTCATCGTCACTCCCACCATTTTCACCAAATGCGGCATTCGGATCATCTTCCAGCGTACCACCTTCAAGGATACCCTCAATATAATCGGCCTCGCCATGTTCTTTCAGGAAGGTGACGACACGATGGACTTCATCGTCGGAAACAAAAGCGCCATGAACGCGGTTGGGGAATCCGGTTCCGGGAGGCAGGTAGAGCATGTCACCGAGCCCCAGCAGGGTTTCCGCGCCCATCTGGTCGAGAATGGTGCGGGAATCGATTTTGCTGCTGACCTGAAATGCCATACGGGTCGGGGTATTGGCCTTGATCAGGCCGGTGATGACATCAACGGATGGACGCTGGGTCGCAAGGATCAGATGGATGCCGGCAGCCCGGGCTTTCTGGGCGATGCGTGCGATCAGTTCTTCCACTTTCTTGCCGACGACCATCATCAGGTCGGCGAATTCGTCGATGATGATAACGATCTGGGGCATTTTTTCCAGCGGTTCCGGTGAATCCGGAGTAATGGAGAAAGGATTCGGGATTTTTTCTTCTTTCTTTTCAGCCTCGATAATGCGGCTGTTGTATCCGGCCAGATTGCGAACGCCGAGATGTGACATCAGCCGGTAGCGTTTTTCCATTTCGGCAACGGCCCAGTTCAGGGCGTGCCCAGCCTGACGCATGTCGGTAACGACCGGAGCGAGCAGGTGCGGGATGCCTTCATAGATCGACAGCTCCAGCATTTTCGGGTCGATCAGGATCAGCCTGACCTGACTCGGATCAGCCTTGTAGAGCAGAGACAGGATCGTCGCATTGATACCGACCGATTTGCCGGAACCGGTCGTGCCTGCAATCAGGAGGTGAGGCATTCTGGCGAGATCGGCAACGACCGGATTGCCGGCGATATCCTTGCCGAGTGCGATTGTCAATCTGGATGAGGCATCACTATAGACTTTGGAACTTAAAATTTCAGTCAGGCGAACGATTTGGCGTTTGGAGTTCGGCAGTTCCAGTGCCATGTAATTTTTGCCCGGAATGGTTTCGATAACGCGGATAGAAACCAGCGAGAGCGAACGGGCAAGATCGCGGGCAAGATTGACGATGGTGCTTCCTTTGACGCCTGTATCAGGTTCGATTTCGTAACGCGTGACGACAGGCCCCGGATAGGCAGCGACCACGCGGACAGTCACACCGAAATCGGAGAGTTTCTTTTCGATCAGGCGGCTGGTGAATTCGAGTGTTTCCACGCTGACGGTTTCCTGCTGTGCGCCAACAGGGTCCAGCAGGGAAAGCGGTGGCAGTTCGCCGTCGTGCATATCGGAAAAGAGAACGACCTGTTTTTCTTTTTCGACACGTTCGGATTTCGGTACTTCGACAATCTGCGGTTCGATGTGCATAGGCGGCGCTTCGGTCGCCTTGGCTTTTTCCTGACTGACGGTTTCCTCGCGTTTGACGGAAGCGACCTGCCCGATTTTACGGTCTTCCCGGGCGGCTTTGGCTTTCATGAAGAAGCCGAATACGGTTTCAAGTCCCGCTCCGATATTCTCGACGAGTTGTAGCCATGACATTTGCAGGAACAGGGAAAAACCAACGGCACACAGGAGAAGGAGCAAGAGGGTTCCTGACATGAAACCCAGATAATGCTCCGCCGTATTGCCGACGATTTCACCGACGACTCCGCCGGGAATACGTGGTAACTGGATATGCATGTTATACATGCGCAGATATTCGACACCGCTGCTGGAAAAGAGCAGGATCAGAAAGCCGACGTTTTTGAGAATACGGTCACGGAACCATGACGGTTCGGGTTCTTCCTGCAACAGGAGCAGGCGGGAAATGCGTTTGTACCCTGTCCATGACGCTTTCAATAACCAGAGGACGATCCACCACGCCGACAGGCCGAATGTGAAAAAGAGGATATCGGCAATAAAGGCTCCGACACGGCCGCCCAGATTGGATATGTGGTTAATCTGGCTGGCATGAGACCAACCGGGGTCGGCCTTGTCGTAACTTAAGAAGATGAGCAGGAAGTAGAAGGTAATGGCGATCAGGACGAACCACCCCGCTTCCTTGATCAGTCGGGAAGAACGGCTGGGCGTATCCGGTTTGATTTCCGGTTTTTTTCGGTCGTAGCTGGATATGTTTTTGCTCATGAATCCGGTTATTTTGAAATGCAAAATCACTGTAATACGAGGTATTGTATTCGTATTTTATCAAGAGCCAAAATGCAGGAAGAAAAATCAGGAAACGGCCGCTTGAATTGAAACTGTTGTGACCGCATCGGTATCCTGTATTTCCGTTTCGTCTATAATCTTAGCAATAATTGGCGGACAGATTGAAAATTGCTGAACGATTTATGATATTTTCGATCCATTCACTGCGTTTTTTACAGAATATTCAACTATTTTCGACGGTTTTATTATGACGACTTCTCCTTTGCATGCTGATGTTTTGATTCTGGGATCCGGCCCTGCCGGTTATACTGCCGCCGTTTACACGGCACGGGCCAACCTGAAACCGCTTCTGGTGACCGGACTGGCTCAAGGTGGCCAGCTGATGACAGCGTCCGACGTGGAAAACTGGCCAGGAGATCCGACAGGTGTTGCCGGACCGGAGTTGATGCAGCGTATGCTGGAACATGCCGAACGTTTCGACACGCGTATTGTATTCGACCACATTCATACGGCTGAACTGACCGAAAAACCGATCCGCCTGATCGGCGATATGGGCGAGTACACCTGTAATGCACTGATCATCGCAACAGGCGCTTCCGCCCAATATCTGGGGCTGGAATCCGAACAGGCTTTCATCGGAAGAGGGGTTTCCGGATGTGCCACCTGTGACGGTTTTTTCTACCGCAATCAGGAAGTGGCTGTTGTCGGCGGCGGCAATACGGCGGTTGATGAAGCGATTTATCTTTCAAACATCGCCTCCAAAGTGACCCTGATCCATCGTCGCGATTCGTTCAAGGCGGAACCTATTCTGGTGACACGCCTGATGGAAAGGGTAAAAGAAGGCAAGATAGAAATCATGTACGACACGACGATTGACGAAGTGTTGGGAGATGATTCAGGCGTGACCGGTATTCGGGTGAAATCGGTGAAGGATGGTTCCCTGAAAGTAGTGACCGTTAACGGAGTTTTCATCGCGATTGGACATAAGCCGAATACATCTATTTTTGAAGGCCAGCTTGAGCTGGTGAATGGTTACATCAAAACACGTATGGGTCAGGACGGGATGGCAACAGCGACGAATATTCCGGGCGTTTTCGCTGCAGGAGACGTTCAGGATTACATGTATCGTCAGGCTGTGACCAGTGCGGGTTCAGGATGTATGGCTGCGCTCGACGCACAGCGTTATCTGGAAGAAAATATTTCCTGACGGTGACAGGAAATGGTGTCATCAAAAAAAATTACCGACCTCAAGACCTTGAAAAAGGTCGTCAAAAAGGTCAACGAGGATCGGAAAAAAGAAGAAGAGGAACGAAAGAGAGCTGAACGGCAGTCTCTTTCGGATCGGGATCTTTTTCTGAAAAGTATCGGTGACGTTACACCGATAGACAGCAAAAACAGGATCGATCCTGTCTTTTCTTCTCCAAAACCGGTTCCGCACCAGAGAATTGCCGATGAAAAAGAGGCACTGAAAGCGTCACTTTCAGACGAATTCAGCATTGAAAGCCTTCTGGAAACGGACGAGGCTCTAAGTTATGCCCAAAATGGGATCGGTCCGGACGTTGTCAGGAAATTGCGGCGCGGTCACTGGGTCATCGGTGATCAACTCGATCTGCACGGTTTGCGTCGGGATGAAGCGCGTGACATGCTGGTGGAGTTTTTGCGGCGTGCTTCCCTCCGGGGTATCCGCTGTGTTCGTATCATTCACGGTAAAGGCTTGGGGTCGGTCAATCAGGAACCGGTTTTGAAAAAACTGGTTCACAAATGGCTGGTCCAGCGTTCGGATGTCGTCGCATTCTGTCAGGCCAAACCGGCCGATGGTGGTTCCGGCGCTGTTGTCGTGCTGCTGAAAGGCACTTGATGCGGCCTGACAGGCTGGTGTGAAAAGCATTGACCCGATATACTTGTTTTTTATGCCGGTTTGGCCGGTTTTCCAATGATTCATATTTGTTCAGGTATATAAAGAGGGTTTTTCATGTTTTCTTTTCTGAAAAAAGTGGTTCCTGTCAGTCTGGTTCTGGTTTCTGTCGGGGTATTGTCTGCGTGTACTACGGGACAGGAAATGACTGGAAAGCTGACAGCCAAGGCGGAAAAAGGCGACGTGGAAGCGATGGTCGAACTGGCAGAAGCCTATTGTGGCGCGAAGAACGTTGATCAGGACGACCAGATTTGCGGCATGTGGATGAAACGCGCGGCTGAAAAAGGCCATGTCCGTGCCCAATACATGCTTGGAAGGATGTATGAATTGGGTCTGGGCATGCGAGCCGATCCGATCCAGGCATACAAGTGGTACAGCGTCTCTGCTCCGAATTACAAGATGTCCGAATCGGGAGCGGAAACGATATATGCTGTCATGACACCGGTTCAACAGACAGAAGCCAGAAAAGTCGCTGATGAAGCGAAAAAAACCATTCCTTCAAAATAATAATTTTTTTCAATGATGTTGCCTGCATGTTTGCCATGCAGGCGCTGCTTTTTTATGCTTATCAGAAAGTTTCACGAAACCGATGTCCATGCCGCTGGCCAGATGGCTTACGATACATGGTCGTATGAGCTCGATGGCGTCGGAAACGATTTGAACCGCTTCATCCATGAATACATGGTCCGTTACTACGATACGAACCGCCAGTATTCTTTCAGTCTGGTCGACCAGTCGCTGGATGCCTTTTTGCTGGCCGGTTTCAAAACGGATCGGGCCGCTTGCAAAAGCTGGTTTGAAAACACGCTTTGCCGTTTTTCATCTGAAGAAAAAGAGGTCGCGCTGGAATATCGCGACTATCTTTCCAGAAACGGTTCTGCCGTTAAAAAATACATGAAGGATGGGGATATCATGATGAACCTGTTCATGAGCAAGGGCGGTGGAACAGGGCGGAAACTGTTGACCAGCTTCGAGCAGCTTTGCAGGAAAAATGCTGTTGAAAACATTTTCCTGTGGGCGGACGTAACGTGCAATTATTCTTGGTACGAAAAGAACGGTTTTGAAATACTGGAACGGTTTGAGAATAAAACATCAGTCGATATCGGATGTCTCGATACGTATATTTTCAAAAAATACCTGAATTGATCGTTGATCGTTTTTAAATGCGAAAAAGGGGAGCCGATGGCTCCCCTTTTTCATCATGTTCATTGGCAGGTGGAATTCAAATCGCTTCCATGCCGGTTTCACCGGTACGGATACGGATGACCTGTTCGATATCCTCCACGAAAATTTTCCCGTCACCGATTTTTCCGGTACGTGCCGATTTCAGAATGGCTTCGATAGCCAGATCAAGCATGCTGTCATCGACGACAACTTCGATTTTGACTTTCGGCAGGAAATCGACAACGTACTCGGCACCCCTATAGAGTTCGGTATGGCCTTTCTGGCGACCGAATCCTTTTACTTCCGTTACGGTCAGGCCGTTGATGTTGGCGTCCGACAGAGCTTCGCGTACTTCGTCCAGTTTGAAAGGTTTGATAATGGCTGTAATTTTTTTCATGCGAGCTCCATTGGCAGTAAAAATAAAACTGCTCCCAGAAAATGCGGAAGCGGTTTCATTTTAAAACATTTTGTTCAATCGCGATATTTCGATGTGATCGGGCATCGCCAGTCGCGTCCGAAACCACGCGGTGTGATCCGGATGCCGATTGGTGCCTGACGCCGTTTGTATTCGTTGATGCGCATGAGGCGGACGATTCGTTCCACGACGGCGGTGTTGTAGCCGTTTTTGACGATTTCACCCACACTCCGGTTGTCTTCCATGAACATTTTGACGATAGTATCCAGCACTTCATACGGCGGCAGGGTGTCCTGATCGAACTGGTTCGGTTTCAGTTCGGCCGTCGGCGCACGGGTCAGCATTCTTTCCGGAATGATGTCCGAGATCGAATTGCGGTAGTGGCAGAGCCGATAGACCAGTGTTTTGTAGATATCCTTGATGACGGCGAATCCACCGGCCATATCTCCGTATAGAGTACAGTATCCAACCGCCATTTCACTCTTGTTGCCAGTTGTCAGGACGATGGAACCGAATTTGTTTGAAAGCGCCATGAGCAGGGTTCCGCGAATGCGTGCCTGAAGGTTTTCTTCGGTTGAATCTTCGGGAAGATTATTGAACTGTGGTGCCAGTGTACTCAAAAATGACGAGAAACAGTCGGAAATCGGAATTTCGTCGTAGACGACCTTTAACCTCCCAGCCATGTCACTGGCATCGATTCGCGAGATGTCGCTGGTATAGGGGGACGGCATCATGACGGCACGGACTTTTTCAGGTCCGAGTGCATCGACGGCGATTGCCAGAACCAGTGCGGAATCAACACCTCCTGACAGGCCTATGATGACACCGGGAAAACCGTTTTTACAGACATAGTCGCGAACGCCCATGACAAGCGCCTTGTAAACTTCGCTTTCTACTGTCAGGCTTTCTTCAATGCGGCCATTAACGGGCTGTTTGTTGTCGAAGGAGATAATTTCAAGGTCTTCTTCGCACTGTTTTAACTGGGCGCAGATTTTTCCGTCTGAATTCATCGCAAATGAGCAGCCATCGAAGACAAGTTCGTCCTGACCGCCGACCAGATTGGTGTAGATTGCAGACATGCCCTGGCTGACGACATTCTGGCGGATGATAACGGGACGCTGGTGCATTTTCCCCATGTGGTATGGCGAACTGTTCAGGACAAGCATGACATCCGCTCCGGCTGCACGTGCTTTTTGCGATGGCAATGGAAACCAGACGTCTTCGCAAATGCCGATTCCGAAACAGACACCTTTGACCTTGAACACGAGCGGTTCATTGCCCGGTGCAAAATATCTTTTTTCGTCAAAAACGGTGTAATTCGGCAATTCCTGTTTGAAATAGGTACCGATGATGGTGCCGTTTACCAGAATGGAACAGGCGTTGTAACACAGGCCACTCTGGATCAGATGATGGCCTACCAGTACAAATACGTTGTCAAGATCGGCCAGTTCGTTTTTAAGCCTGTCCAGTTCCAGTTGTGTGGAAGAATGAAAACTGTGCTGCAAAAGCAGGTCTTCAGGAGGGTAGCCGGTCAGCGAAAGTTCCGGTGTCAGGACGATATCGGCTCCGAGTGCAGCCGCCTTCCGGGCGAATTCCGCAATTCGTTCGCGATTGCCGGACAGATCTCCGACGGTACTGTTGATTTGGGCGATGGCGACTTTGGGAGACATAATATTCATTCAAATAAATGAGTGGCATCCGATGAAACTACGGAGAATAGCATATAACTTTTTCCAATTTCATGTTCGATCCTTTTCCCAAATGATAGACGAAATGTTCATGTGAATGTCTAAGGCCGTGGAATTTGGTTACAATGTCAAATCTCGTTGGGTCGATTGTTTGCGGTTTGTTGTTTGTAAACCGTTATTTTGTATTGTCGGCCTTGTTCAACTGCTGAATTTAGTAAATGGTTCGTATGCAATACGTTTCGACTCGCGCACAAGACAAAAATGGAGCAAAACGCTCTTTTTCCAAAATCCTGCTCGAAGGGCTGGCCCCTGACGGCGGCCTGTATATGCCGGATACCTATCCGTCAGTGACGAAGGCAGAACTGGATTCCTGGCGTTCCCTGTCTTATGCCGGTCTCGCTTTCGGGATTCTCAAAAAATTTGCGGACGATATTCCCGAGGCGGACCTGAAAGCGCTGGTCGAGAAAACCTATACGTCCGAAGTCTATAAAAACGTCCGTCCCGGTGATTCAAGGGATGCGATTACACCTTTGCGCCTGCTGGAAGAAAAAGATGGCAAAAAGCTCATGCTGCTTGGACTGTCGAATGGCCCGACTCTGGCGTTCAAGGACATGGCAATGCAAATGCTCGGTAATCTTTTCGAATACGAATTGAGCCGCCAGAATGCCGAATTGAATATTCTGGGAGCAACCTCAGGTGATACAGGGAGTGCCGCTGAATATGCGATGAAAGGCAAGAAGGGCATTCGGGTGTTCATGTTGTCACCTCATCAGAAAATGAGTGCTTTCCAGACGGCACAGATGTTCAGTCTGCAGGACCCGAATATTTTCAATATCGCTATCGAAGGGGTATTCGACGATTGTCAGGATATCGTGAAGGCTGTTTCCAACGATCTGGAATACAAGGCGCGCCAGAAAATCGGCACGGTCAACTCGATCAACTGGGCACGTGTCGTGGCTCAGGTGATTTATTACTTCCGTGCCTATCTGCTGGCGACACAAAACAGTGAACAGAAAGTGTCGTTTACCGTTCCATCCGGCAATTTCGGGAATGTGTGTGCAGGACATATCGCACGTATGATGGGGTTGCCGATCGACAGGCTGGTTGTGGCAACCAATGAAAACGACGTTCTGGATGAATTTTTCCGGACAGGTATTTATCGCGTGCGCAAATCGGCAGAAACCTGGCATACCAGCAGTCCGTCGATGGATATTTCTAAAGCTTCCAATTTCGAACGTTTCGTTTACGATTTGCTCGGTAAAGACAGTGTTCGCGTCAACAGACTGTTCAAACAGATCGAATCCAAAGGCTTTTTTGACCTGTCCGGCAAGCCGGGCAGCGATGGCGACGAGTTCGCGCAAGTCGGCAGTTTCGGTTTTGAATCCGGTAAATCCACTCATGCAAACCGTCTGGAAACGATCCGTTTCGTACAGAAGGAGTACGGAATCATGATTGATACCCATACGGCGGATGGCCTGAAAGTGGCGCGCGAACATCAGCAAAAAGGGATTCCGATGATCGTGCTGGAAACGGCTCAGGCAGCGAAATTCAATGAAACGATTTTCGAAGCGTTGGGCAGGAATGCCGAGAGGCCGGACGGTTTTGAGAAGATCGAGGACTTGCCACAACGTTTCACCGTTATGCCTGCTGATGCGGAAAAGGTCAAAGAGTTTATTGCGGTACGAACGGGACTTTGATTTTTTTGTCAAAGTTTCCGATTGTTTTTCCGACTTGAACGAAACAGGAGGGACGGACCTGACATGTTGACAGTTAATGATGCACTGGATAGTTTGCTTGAAATGGCCGAACAGGTTCAAGAGTTGGAAACGGTCGCCATTTCAAACGCGACGGGACGCGTTCTGGCAGAGTCGCAGTATTCCGGAATCGATGTTCCGAATGCCGATAACGCTGCCATGGACGGCTATGCCATTTGTTTTTCCGATCTCAATGGGATCGGAACAGTGTTGACTGTCAGGCAAAGAGTTCCTGCCGGACAGACAGGCGTGAAACTGCAAAGTGGTGAAGCGGCACGTATATTTACCGGGGCTCCCATACCTGAAGGCGCCGACACGGTTATCCGGCAGGAATGGTGTGAAGTCGATGGAGACCACTTGAGGTTTACACGTTTTCCGGAGAAAAAAGGCGAATCGGTCCGGTATCGTGGAGAAGATCTCGAAAAGGGTGATCTTGTCCTGGAAAAAGGAACCCGATTGCAGGCGCAACATCTTGGCATTGCCGCCTCTGTCGGTCTGGTGCATCTTCCGGTTACCCGTCGCCTGAAAGTGGCATTGATGTCAACTGGTGACGAGCTGGTTATGCAGGGTGAATCGTTGACCCCGGGGAAAATTTACAACTCCAATCGTTATACTTTGCGGGCACTGCTTGAAAATCTCGGGTGTGACGTAACGGATTTCGGCATTATCGCCGACAATCTCAAGGCGACACAGGCCGCGCTTGCCGAAGCGGCAATGGCGGGACATGACCTGATCCTCACATCCGGCGGTGTTTCCGTTGGAGAAGAAGATCATATCAAACCGGCTATCGAATCGCAGGGACGTTTGCATTTCTGGCGCGTGGCGGTCAAACCGGGAAAACCGCTTGTTTTCGGTGAAATTGACGAGCGTTCCACCATGCATTCCCGTTCCACTCCCATTATCGGCTTGCCGGGTAATCCTGTTTCCAGCTTTGTCATTTTCCTGCTTTTCGTTCGGCCGTTTCTTTTGCGGATGCAGGGAGTGGAAGATGTGTTTCCAAAGTCTTTTTCGCTTCGTGCAGATTTCATGCTGGATAATCCCGATGAACGGAACGAATTTTTAAGAGTCAGATTGAACGAAGCCGGAGGACTCGAACCTTTCGGCAATCAGGGATCAGGCGTGATGTCTTCAACAGTCTGGGGAGATGGCCTGATCGATAATCCACCAGGACAGCCTGTCAAAATGGGTGACTTTGTCCGTTTCATTCCTTTCAGTGAATTGTTGAACTGATGAAAATTAGATTGCGTTATTTTGCCAGTGTCAGGGAAAAACTCGGTGTTGCAGAAGAATGGGTGATACTACCTGATGATGTTGAAACTGTTGACGGCGTTCGGCTTTTTCTCATGCAAAGAGGAAGCGTCTGGTCTGACGTATTGTCTGCCGGACAGTTGAAAATGGCTTGTCAGTTACAAATGGCAAAGCCTGATACGGAAGTGACCGAAGGATGTGAAGTCGCTTTCTTCCCTCCGGTCACCGGGGGGTAAACTCTGCATTCAGGCATTTGCTTTATTTTACCCGGATAATATTGTACTAATAATATTATCCGGGTAAAATACACTTTTCATTTTACATGAAGAGGATCGCAGATGTATCAATCTTCTCTTTCACAATGGATCGCCTTTTCCGGCGATAGCTGTATCGCGTCAGGTCTGCCGGAAAACGTAGTGAGACGAGTCAAATGTTTTATCGATTCAAACCCTTTGGCGTCTGTTCTCGTTTTCGATACGAAAACGAGTGCTGTTATCGAAATAGATTTTCGGGGTTCTTTAGCTGACGTTATTGCCTGTTTGCCTGTTGGCAATAGACAGGAAAAAGAAACCGGTTCAACGCTGAAGGTGCCTGTCAAACAGGGGGCAGGAAGACCTAAGTTGGGTGTGGTTCCGCGTGAAGTCACCTTGTTGCCGAGGCATTGGGAATGGCTTGCAACACAACCGGGAGGGGCGTCGGTGACACTGCGCAAACTGGTCGAGCATGCCTTGCGTGCGGGAACGGAAACAGACCGGATGCGTCAGGTACAGGAAGCGGCTTACAAGTTCATGGTGGCAATGGCAGGAAACGAGCAGGGGTTTGAAGAAGCTTCCCGGGCTTTGTTTGCGGAGAATATCGACCAATTCAGACAGCATATCGAAGAATGGCCTCGTGATGTCAGGGATCACATCTTATCTTTGGTCAGTGCCATAGATGCCACGATTAAGGATAATGATTAAATCACTTTTCGAGGCAAGCATAAACAAAAAAGCCGACATTTCATGTCGGCTTTTTGCATAAGAAAGCGGTGAAGACCTACTTGATCTTCGTTTCCTT
>JAHYZB010000089.1:15008-20683 GCA_019424645.1 Oxalobacter formigenes | reverse complement strand
TCCTTTCCCTTATGCGTTCTGATTCATGTGGTCTCGGGTGTATTTGAACTCCGATCCACCATAATGTTCATATATGGCTATTGTGAGCTGTATATGGTTTATTCAAAAGCGCAGGGTATAGCTGGCCGATGTTGAGACAGGAAATCCCTTTTTACCGCTTTGTTACCCCTCAATTCCTCTGACAGCAGTCCGGTTTCAGGACAAAACCGCCCTTTCACCTTGACATTTTCGGCATCGCAACCGCCGAGCCATTCCTTCTTTTGACATTTCTTAAATCATCACTTTGCGCTTGCGTTCCAATAAAGAAAACGGATAACACGAAAAATCGCAATAAACCGACGGCAATCGGTTCCTATAATCGAAAACGTCACCACATCCGGGAGTCAATCATGAACCATATTCGTTCTCAGGGTTTTGAATCGGACAGGGAAAAACGGAAAGTATTGAATGATGGCCTGCGCGCCACCCTGATGCAGCTCGACCATGACAACCGCATGAACGGCATCATCAGCCTGCTTGCGGATACCTATGAATCCTATCTCGAGGCGGAAAAATGGCTCAAGGGTGTCGAACGCGAAGGCATCCATAGCGGCATCTGGCATTACCGCTATTCGGTAGCACTCGCCTATCAGGGCAAATACGACGAAGCCCTGAAAATCAGTGAAAAAGGCACCAAAGTCGAACCCGACTACCCGTGGGGATGGCTGCAACTCGCCCGCATGCAATACCATGCCGGACAGAAAAACGATGCGCGCTATTCCATTGAAATCGGGCTGAAACTCATTCCCGGCGATTACGAATTCCTGACCTTGAAAGACGCTATCGACAACGGATTAGACAGCGAAAGCGTACTCGGCCACTACCTGTCTTCTGCCGACGATACCACTGCTGCCCGCTCACAGCGCATTGCCCGCCTGGCTCACGAAAAGAAACAGTATGAGTCCAGACAGGCAAGAAAAACTCTGATCGGACGATTGAACCGCTATCACGCCGAAAAGGAATTCGACAAAATCGTCGAGGAAATCCATAACATCCGCCCGGCTGAACGCGGTTACGAACTGACGCTTTTGCTTGCCCGTGCCAACAACAATCTGGGCGAGCATGAAAAAGCCATCGCCCAATTGAATACGATTACCCATCAGGGTGAAAACGATCCGGGCTGGCATTTCCAGATGGGCGTGGCCAAATACTACCTCGGCAAGAAAACGCTTGCCAAAGGTGCGTTCGAACGGGTTCTGGAACTCGAGCCGGACGATGGAGACGCATGGCAATACCTGATCTGGAGCTGCAAGGCAACCGGCGATACCTCGCCCTTGCTCGAAACGAATGCCTCCATCTCCGGAATCGGAAACGTGGGAACGTCAGGCCAGCTGCCCGAACTCTACAGCGAAGAAGAGCTGAGTGCTGTCGAAAACTATATTGTCCAGACTTTCGGCGAATACGATTTCGTATTCCACGAAGTCTTTTCGCCGGACATCCACGTCGATATCGCCATCATCAACCCGACACGGGCAAGACCGTTCTACACACTCGTCACGATAGGGATGGGTGCGCACCGCATGAATGTCCCGTCCCACCTGAAGGACAAAAAACTGGAACGGGCCGAAATGATGATCTGCCTCCCGTCGAACTGGGAAATCCAGAACGACGACGAAAAATGGTACTGGCCGATGCGCTGGCTCAAAGTCATGGCAAGGCTCCCCATCACCAACGATACCTGGCTCGGATGGGGACATACCGTCCCGCATGTAAAACCGTTTGCAGGGAACACGGAACTGTCATCCATGATGCTGATCAATCCGGGACTGTTTTTCATGGAGCGGGAACAGACGCCCTGCAGCCTGCCCAACGGCGATGAAATCAGGTTCTACCAGATGGTACCGCTTTTCGAGGACGAACTGAACTACAAACAGACGCACGATGCCGACAAACTGATCGCCCTTCTGGATGAAGACGCCATCATCGTCGACGTCAACCGGAGCTCGGTCTGCACCTCGTCCGACAGGAAAAACTGGAAAATAAAACGGGAGAACATCAAACACGTATTGAAAGACTGGAAAGGCCCCGAAGGCTGTCTTGCCACCGACCGCATCATGGTCGACGGCAGGAAAATCGGATACATGTACCGTGAAGAACCCGATCCGGACATGCCGGACTCCGGCTGGCGGTTCACCGCAGGTGACGAATCGTCCGACTACATGATGGATCCGGACAAGGCAGGCATCTATTCACTGAACACCGTCTGCAACTACGATCCCGACATCATCCCGCTTCTGGACGCCCCTTACGGCACGGCCTGGTACCGTGACGAAACGGGACAGTTCCACCAGACGGACATGGAAGACGACGATGATGACCCCTTGCAGTAAAACATCCCGTCTTCAACATAAAAAAACCGGCCTTAAAGGCCGGTTTTTCTCATTTGAGCCAGCGGTTCAAGACCTGATACAGGACAGACAAATCGATCGGCTTGGCGATATGCCCGTTCATGCCCGTATCAAGCGCCTTTTTGACATCTTCCGGAAAAGCGTTGGCCGTCATGGCGACGACAGGAAGCGTCAAGACGTCGTTGCGGGGCAATTCCCGTATATGATGCGTCGCGGCATAACCATCCATGACCGGCATCTGAATATCCATCAGCACCATGTCGTAAAACCCTTGTGGCGATTTATCGACCTTCGCTACCGCAAGGGCACCATCCTCGGCCGTTTCGACCGTCGCCCCCGTCATCTTCAGGATCTCGGCCGCGATTTCAAGATTCAGCTCATTGTCCTCAACCAGCAGAATCCGCTTGCCGGTAAAGTCCGTTCTCATCGTCTCTTCAGATTTGCTTTCCGGTTCTTTGCCCAAAGCCTTCAGGGTGGAAACCAGCACACCGGTTTCCAGAGGCCATGACAGCATCGCATCGACTTCCGGAATCCGGACAGCACTGTCCGTATCGTCCGAACACAGCACCAGTCTCAAGGGATGTTTTTCACTCAAACGAACCCGGCGGGCGAACTCGGACGGTTCCATATCGAAAATACCGCCATTCATGAGAACAGCGTAATAGGGATGATCCGACTCGTTTGCATCGAGAATCCGGCCAAGCGCACGGCGCGCGGTATCGATCTGCTTCGCCACGACACCCAGCCCGGTCAACAGGGCAACCGTTGTCTTGCCGCGTTCGGCATCATCGTCCACCACCAGAACCGGCTGGCCTCTCAAAAAGTCGGCATCGATACCCGAATCGGCAGGCTGATGCTTCAAATGGACCGTTACCGTGAATGTCGAACCGACGCCCCGTTCACTCTCGACATCAAACGAGCCGTTCATCATCTCGACAATCGCCCTGGAAATCGGCATCCCGAGACCGGTGCCTGAAATCTTCGACGTCATGCTGTTGTCTTCGCGCTCAAACGGCACGAAAATCTTCTTCAGGAATTCCTTCGACATACCGATACCGTCGTCCGAAAAAACGAGACGGTAGCAACCGTACCCGGCAAACGTGGAAGGCGACTCGGACACATCGATCCCGATATGACCACCCGCAGGTGTAAACTTGACTGCATTGGACAGGATATTCATGAACACCTGTTGCAGCCGAAGCTGATCCCCCTCCACCTTCTCGTGAACATCGGACGCCACTAACATCCGCACAGCATGCTGGCGCGACTTCAAATCCGGCATCACGATATCGACCACGTCTTTTACCAACGACACCAGATTGAACCGCTCCGTAACCAGAACAATCTTTCCCGAATCGATTTTCGACATATCCAGCACATCGTTGATCAGGCCGAGCAAATGGTGTGAAGCCACCGTAATCTTTGAAAAATACTCTTTCATCCGGTCGGGATCGTGGCGGTATTTTTCCGCAATCATCGCCAGCCCGATAATCCCGTTCATCGGCGTACGCATGTCATGCGACATCTTCGAGAGGAAATCCGACTTTGCCTTATTGGCCTTTTCGGCGACCATCAATGCGTCCTTCAAGGTCTGGCGAACCCTTTCCTCCTTCAGGCGCATATCGTGAATATCCCTCACAGTCAAAAGCAGGCGATCCTTAAAGCCATTGAAATAACTGATCTTGCCTTCCTTGAAACGGGGAGGAGTATCCGTTGAACGGTAATAAAAAGAATAACTACCGCCTTCCATCTCCAGATTCTTCATCAGACGGTGCAGGTCGCATTCTTCGGTAATCCGGCCGCGCTCATCCGGATGGACGAATTTTTCAATAAACCCGGTATGGCCTGAAAACAGATTGCCGGACAAGGGCATGCCCCTCTTGTCCACGTCATCCGAAAAACGCATCGAATACTGGGACTTGTTCAAATCACCAATACTCATCAGATCATAATCGTTATTCATGATGTAATCGTGAATGGCATGCAACTGGACATTTTCCAGTTCGATATTCTTTTCATTCGTAATATCCTCGACGATGCCCACCACAAAGACAGGCCTGCCATCCCTCACAGTCACTGTCGACAGCGTCGTCCGGTTCCAGTCGTCCGAGTCCCGGGTTTTCATCTCACAGGAAGCGGTTTTCTCCCCCGCGTGAATGCGCCGGTACATTTCCACGCAGGCATCCCGACTGATCGGATCGACAAAATCGTCCACCAGACTGTGAGGCATATTCTCGTACCGTGCCTTGCACCTGTACCGTACCTGAGTCCTTTCCGGCACGATCACCAGTTTTTTTTCGGGATAATAATAAATCTCGCTCGCTTTCGTGTGTTCCAGCGAAATCCGGAGCAACTCATTGCTGGCCTGTACCTTTTCGGCCAGCATGGCGTTTTCAATCTCCGCTTTCTTGCTGTCGTCGATATCCAGGAAAACACTCTGGAAAATCGTTTCGCCATCCACATCCAGAATCATTTCGGCACACCCGATAATCCAGCAGGGCTTCCCGTCCTTCTTCAGCAAACGGTACTCGAAATGAGACTTGTCTCCCACCTTCTGCAGCTTGGCCATTTCCCCGAACACCTGTGTCCAGTCTTCAGCGACGACCAGCGACGGGAAATGCCACTCCTTTTTGCTCCAGAATTCCTCCGGTTCATAACCCAGAATACGAATCGCCTCATGATTGGCATTCTTGAATACCACATTGTCGTTTTCAACAAACCGGTACTGAACGATTCCGCACACCACAGACTCGAAGAGCGAGTTATACCGGTTTTTCTCTTTCTCAACCTCGATAAGTTGCTGTTTTTTTTGAAGGTTTTCTTCTTTCAGCTCCAGCAGTTCGGTGATATTCTGATGATAACCCCGCAGTTCGATTACATCTTCTTCCCGACGGTAAACCTTGCCGCCGCAACGGATATAAATATCACCCCATTTCGGGTGATGCCAGAGATACCTGACCTCAGAGAACTGGCCCGTCCCGAGCATCTTCGCCACGCTCGTCTGGACATAATCCATCGCCCCGGCATCGATGCGCGAAAACCAGTGCGAATAACAATCTTCCGCCGAAGGATGATCGTCCAACCCGAGCAACTCAAGCATCACATCGCTGGCAACCATCCGGCCAACGCCGGTCTTTGTATCGACACAAATCGACCAAAGCCCGGTATTACTGGTATTCAAGACATCCCGAACCCAATCCGGATTGCCGAACAACTGGTTTTCCGATGTCAGATTCATAGCAAGTTTCCTGGTCCTTTTACAAACATCATCGTCATGACAAAAACCTG
>JAHYZB010000089.1:0-14998 GCA_019424645.1 Oxalobacter formigenes | reverse complement strand
AAATATTCTCATGATTTACAAAATAAAAAAACGTGCATGACTGTCAACATATTCCGTCTTGCCAACGAAATCGGAGATACCCACCTTTATCAGCATATCACAGTTGACATAAACATAATAAGCAGAACAAAAAAGACAAATCATAAAAGCGTTTTTCAGACCGTACACTCCATTCATGACAGAACAGTTGCAGATTTATGATATATTTCCCAATCAACAAAACACTTTTTTCAGTTAAAACACTTTTTTGCAAATTGACAAAGCATCTGAGAAAACTGGTTTTCCTCACCAGCCTTATGATCTTCTCCATGGCCCATGCCGGGGAGATTGAAGAAGGGATTCGCCATTTCAGAAATGGCGAATATGACAAGGCTGCCGTTTTGACCCAGTCCCGGAAAACGGACAACAATGCCGAAGCCCAATACTGCGTGGGTATCATGCATCGGGATGGACTGGGTGGCGTCGAAAAACACGAAGACATTGCTGCATGGTGGCTTGAAAAGGCAGCGGTTCAAAATTACATGCCTGCCCAGTACGCACTGGCGCAATTACATGCAAAAAACAAAAACAGCCACTCCGAATTGCAAAAAGCCTTTTACTGGTATGAACAGGCAGCTAAAAACGGACATCCGCTTGCCCAGTACAAACTGGCGGAACATATCATGTCCAGCTGGCAACGCACTCCTGAACAAACCCGCGAAGCCATCAAATGGTATGAGCTGTCCGCCCGACACGGACAAGCCTTGGCAGCCAACAAACTGGCCCATTTGTACGATCGCGGCAAGGATATCCCCAAAGATCAAAAACAGGCCAGATACTGGGCCGAAACAAGCGCAAAACTGAATGACCCGGAAGGAATGAGCCTTTTGGGCAATTTTTACATTCAGGGAACCACAGGCCCGGCCGACATTGAAAAAGGGCTTGGCCTGATCACGAAAGCAGCCCGGACAGGCGATCCTGATGCGCAATATAACCTGGCCGAATACTATCGGAATCTCGACCGTAGCGAGCAACGTGGACAAAAAGCGCTTGACTGGTATACGAAAGCAGGCCTGCAAAACCACGAAAAGTCAGTACGCCAGCTGATAAGTGTCTACCGGTTCGGCCTCATCAACCAGCCAGTCAATGATGAGGAAGCCGAAAAGTGGCAATCCAGACTCGATGAGATACAGGGTGCCCCGAGTTCCTGGATAAAAAACATCAATGAAACCCTGAGCGCCAGTAAGACCCTGGACATCATTTACCGTTACTTGTGGACTGTTTTCCTGCTTCCCGTCGGACTACTGGTCTACGCTTTCCGTCCTATCCCTAAGGAACCTGACAGGATTGGGGACGGAATGCTTCAATATGAAAAAGGCCAATACGAAACAGCCGTTCAATTACTGTCCCAAACTTCGATCAGGAAAAACCCTGAAGCCCAAACCATGCTCGGCGAACTCTATGCAAATGGACTGGGCGTTGAGAAAAACATTGGCATGGCTATACAACACCTGAGCCGTGCCAGCGACCACAACAGCCATGCCGCCTTCCTGCTGGGAACCCTCTTCGAAAAAGGAGATGACGTTCCCGAAAACCTGAATCAAGCCATCCGCTGGTACAAAAGAAGCGCCAAACGGGGCGACAAAGATGCCACAAACCGGCTTGGCATTCTTTTGGCAACCGGCAAAGGCATTGAAAAAAATCCTGAAAAAGCCCGGCAATACTTTGAAAAAAGCGTTCAATCCGGTCTTTTCAAGGCGAATGCCAATCTGGCATGGCTCTACCATTGCGGAATCGGCACCTGCAAGGATGAGCTGAAAGCGTTTATGCTCACCAGCAAAGCTGCTGCAAAAAAATGTCCCGCAGCCCAATACAATCTTGCCCTCTCCTACCGATATGGATTCGGAACCGAAAAAGACAATGCCAAAGCCATGAAATGGTACAGGCAAAGCGCCCTTTGCGGACAAGGTGAAGCCATCCTCGCCCTGATCGACATCCTGCAAAACGGACAGCTCGGCGAAAAGATCAACATGAAAGAAGTGCTGTATTGGCAAGAAGAAGCCAAAAATATTCTGTCAAATCCTCCTTCCGATTACCTTATTTATCCTGAAAATCCGGCATTCGTTTAAAGTAACTGAGCATAAGCTACTCAAAAAAACAAAAAACGCAACACTTTCAACAGTTATAAAAACAAAACTGGCATAATAATTTTATACCACTCCAATACACATAATATGTTTTTCCGTATCAACGAAACACGTTTCTTCTGTCTCTTTCTCTTATTCATTCTGTCATTTCCTTTTGCCCGACAGGCGCATTCCGATTCCATTAAAGCAGGGTTGACGAATTACCAAAACGGTCATTATCAAAAAGCGGCCAGGGCTTTTTCCATACCAGAGTCACAAAAAAATCCTGAAGTTCAATACCGTCTCGGATTGATGTATCTCGATGGAAAAGGCGTCAAAAAAAATATGACAAAGGCGATAGACTGGCTGACACGGTCGGCAGAAAACAACTATCCGGCGGCACAGTACGAAATCTTCAATCTGGTAAAAGAAGAAAGGACCACCGCTATCAGCGAAGAAAAAGCACTGCACTGGCTAAAAAAAGCAACCGAAAATGATTATCCCGACGCCATGACCGAAACGGGAAAACGACTGTTAGCCGGAATGAAGGGCCTGAAAAGATGGGAATATTCTTACTTCTGGTTTGAGAAAGCCGCCAGAGCGGGTCATGCAGAAGGCCAATTCTTCACCGGTTTATATTATGAATATGGCTATCACGTTACAAGGGACATCAATACCGCTTTCAGATGGTATGAAAAAAGTGCCACGCAAGGCAATGTCGACGCAATAGCCAATCTGGCCCGATTATATGAAACGGGAAATGGCGTCAAACCGGATCCTGACAAGTCATTCGAACTTTATTCAAAAGCCCTGAAACACAATCACATGCTGGCCCAGTACGCATTCGCCCGATATCATCAAACGGGCCAGTACGTTCAAAAGGACGACCGGAAAGCATTCGACTACTACGAAAAAAGTGCCGTTCAGGGCCATTTTCCCGCCATTGTCCAGATGGCCGAGATCTATGAACAGGGACTTCTGGGAAAAAGCATTGACGAATCAAAAGCCCGTATGTGGCACGAGCTGGAAATAAAACACCTGAACAAGGCATCTGCACTGAACAAGCCTGAATTTTCCGATTACATCAGTGCTATTTGGCATGAAATCACATCGTTTTATTTCATTCTGACTGTCGTCATCGTATGGGGAGCCGTCAGAATGGCAAAACAACACAAAATAAGTGAAGGCTTCCAATATTATAAAAAGGGAGAATATAAACTTGCCCACGACATATTCACCAAACGATGGGCCAAAATCAATCCGGATACATTCACGACGCTCGGTGAAATGTATTTCTATGGGCAAGGCGTCGAAAAAAACCCTGAAATAGCCATGGACTGGTTTCTGAAAGGCTCGTACAAGCGACGTCATCGCTCACAGTTCCTGATAGGCCTGATGTATGAAGAAGGCATCGGAGTGGAAAGAAACCGCATTACCGCCGCTAACTGGTACGCCGAAAGCGCCGAAAGCGGTAATGCAGAGGCCGCCAATAATCTGGGGGTTTTGTATTACACAGGCAAAGGTGTCCAACAAGACTTCGTCATGGCACGGAAGTGGTTTGAAAAAGGGGCAAACGAAAATTCCGGCACGGCTAAAGCCAATCTTGCCTGCCTGTATCATCTTGGTGCCGGAATTGAAAAAAACGAAAAATACGCTATCGCCCTCATCCGGGACAGCGCTGCCCAAAAGTGTCCTGCCGGTTTATACAATCTGGCTATTGCCTGCAAATATGGTTTCGGTATTCCCGTGGACGAAAAAAAACACATGCAATACCTGACCGATGCCGCCAACCTGAATTATCTACCTGCCATATTCGACTTGATCGCCATCCACGAAAAGGGCATTCATGGAAAAGAGGCCGATGAAAAACAGCTCGGATACTGGCGCAACAAAATCAATATTTTTCAACAAAAAACCGAAGAAAAAGCCCTCTCCTACTGCTGAAAACCAACTGTTGCCTTATATGAAGGGAACCGTAAACCTCAAGCGAAGCCTGATATGACGGCAAAAACAATATTCGCCAAAACACAAATATCCCGAATCGGCAACACCATTTCCGATTTTTTGAACAACACTCAACATTTATCAGAACATTGCCCATCCGTTAATTTTATTCTTCAAAAAACACATCCTTACAGGAAATTTTCTTTCACTTCTTTTAACGGGAAATAAAATGGCAAACAAAACTTTTCAGAAAACCCTGCTGGGCTGCTCCATCGCCCTGATGTCCGCTTTCGTCGCCGGTAACGCCAGCGCCGCCAAAAAAGTCGATGACACCTACTCCAAACTGAACCAGTGTATCGGCTACTATAACCAGAGCCAGTACACCCAGGCAATCCCCTGTTTCACCCCACTGGCAAAAGCCGGTAACGATCAGGCACAAACCTATCTGGGCATCATGTACCAGCATGGCTTCGGCACCACCAAAGACATGGCAGCCGCCGCCCAGTGGTATAACAAGGCCGCCCGTCAGGGTGACAAATGGGCCTACGACAACCTGAAAGCCATGGGTAATCCGAAACTGGCCACCGGCAAGACCTGGGCCGACTATAGAAATGTCGTCGAACAGAAAGCCGCAGCCGGTGATGCCGAGGCACAGACCGATCTGGGTAGCCTGTACTACTACGGCGTCGGTGGCGTCAAACAGGACTACGACACCGCCAAAAACTGGTACGCCAAAGCCGCCGTCAATGGCGATGCAGCCGCCATGAACTATATCGGCCGCATGTATTACTACGCACTGGGCGTCGAACAGAATTCCATGATGGCCAAGCAATACCTGAACGCCGCCGCCAAAGCCGGTAACGTCCAGGCCAAACAATTGCTGAGAAAAATGAAATAAACCGTTTTTCCTGAAACCAGCAAGAGCAACTTCACGGCCGGATTTCATCCGGCCTTTTTTATACGGAAACCGCCCCTGACGCTAGCCAGACCCCTTCCACCGCCGACATCGATTCCGAAATGACATTCATGGGACAACGCTATCACGGCTCGTCCAGTGAAGACAAAACCGTCAAAACCATCGAAGCGGGCGTAAAACTGACCCGTGGACGCACCAGCGCCGCCATTCGCTACAACGGCAACTTCGGCAATACCATTTCGGACCACATCGTCTGGGCCGAATCCGGATTCGTTTTCTGAAAAATCAAAAATCTGTCGGATTCCTCCCCTCTCCTTTATTGGCATTGTGCCAACTCAAGTGATTTTTTCTCCCCGCCGTCATTATTTTCAACAGTCAGCCCCCATAAACGGACAGCCATTTTCCAACACAAGTATATTATTACTAAATGTTATATAATCAATAACCTTTAGCAATATCAATTACTTGCAAGCAATATATAAGAATTTCCATGAGGAAATAAATGAACCGCAATCATCGTACCGTCTGGAATGAATGCACCCGGAGCTGGACAGCCGTATCCGAGCTGGCCAAAGGCCGCACGAAAGGCAATGGCAAGGCGAAAAAAAATGTCGTGGCCGCCATGATGCTGCTCACCCTGCACAGCCAGCTGATGCCCGTTGCCCATGCCTACACGCCCAACGTTTCCGGCACGACCGTCAATAACGAGACACTCAATGCCGGTGATGTCCAGAACGTCCTCTCCGGCGGCATCGCCAACAGCACGATAGTCAATTCCAGCGGTTCGCAGTCCGTTCTTGATGGCGGTGTGACCAACGGCACCATCGTCAACGCCAACGGCACACAGGGAGTCAGCTCCGGTGGTGTCGCCAATAGCACCACCGTTAACACCGGCGGGACAATGTTTGTCAATGACAGCGGCATTGCCTCCGGTACCCAAGTGAATTCGGGAAGCTTTTACCAAATCAATTCAGGCGGCATCGATAGCGGGACGGTTGTATCTGGTGGATTGGACAGGGTTTTCGGCACAGCCAATGACACCACCGTAAATGGCGGCGTGCAAACCATTTTCGTGGGCGGCGTTGCCAACAGCGGCGCCATTAACTCGGGGGGTTCCCAGGTTGTCAACGGCACCACCCACGACGTCACGGTCAATTCCGGAGGGACACAGACCGTTTCGAACAGCGGCGCAACCAGCGGTTCCCTCATTTACGGCGGCCAGCAAACCGTCAACAGTGGAGGCACCGCCACCAGTGCCATCATCAATTCGGCAGGCATTCAGGATCTCAATAACGGTGCGACAGCAAGTGGCACAACCGTCACCAGCGGTGTACAGCGCGTCTCGAGCGGCGCGTCTGCCGGCCACACAACCATCAATGGTGCGGGTTCGCAATATGTCTACGCAGGTGGTGTCGCCAACGATACCTCCATCGCGTCCGGTTTCCAGACCGTCGCCGGGAGTGCCAATAACGCCAACGTATCGTCCGGTGGACGTCAATATGTCAACTCGGGTGGCCGGACCAGCGGCACCATCGTCAGCTCGGGGGGGCTGCAAACCGTTTCAGCCGGTGGCATTGCCACCAATACCGTTGCCGGTGGCATCACCGGATCGACCGGTGGCCAGCGAGGCCAGCAATCCGTTTACGGGACAGCTGAAGGCACTACACTGAACAGCGGAGGTTACCAGGTCATCGCCTCCTCAGGCATCGCCAACAGCACGACCGTCAACAGCGGCGGTGAACAGGGCGTCATCGGAATCGCCACGAATACCACGGTCAATAGCGGCGGAAAACAGGACATCCGAAACAGTGGAACCGCCAGCAATACGACGCTGTCCGGTGCAGGAGCGGTCCAGATCGTCAGCTCCGGCGGAACCGCCATCAGCACAACGCTTTCTGCCGGTGCAGACCAGACGGTTTCCAGTGGCGGCGTCACCAGCCATACCAATGTCATCAACGCCAACCAGACGATTGAACACGGTGGCAGCGCCAGCGATACCGTCCTGAGTGCAAACGGAAGGCAAAACCTTTCCGGAACAGCCACCAGCACCACGATCAATTCCGGTGGCACGCAATGGATGTTCAACAGCGGAATCGCCGAAAACACCGAGATCAACAACGCTGGCAACCAGTATGTCCAGAACGGTGCTTCCGCCAACAGCACCACGATCAATGCAGGCGGGAAACAAACCCTGTTCAATGGTGGCAAAACCACGGACACCACAGTCAATAACAGTGGGGAACAAATCGTTTCCAGCGGCGGGAGCGCAGGCGGAACCCTCGTTACCTCCGGCGGCAAACAAACGGTCGCTTCCGGCGGCATAGCCAACAATACGACACTCGATCCCGGAGGTTCCCAGCACCTCTCCGGAACAGCCAACAGCACGACCATCAATCAGGGAACGCAGCACATATTCTCCGGCGGCGTCGCCACGAACACCACCATCAATTCCGGGTACCAGATGGTCTATGGTGGTTCGGCCAGCAATACCGTCATCAACGGCGGCGGCCAGCATGTCTATGGGGGAGCCGTTGCCGAAGACGTCACGATCAACAGTGGCGGACAGCAATACAGCTACAACGGCGCCATACTCAACAACACGACCGTCAACACCGGTGGTATACAAACCATCAACGGTACCGCCACCAGCACGACCGTCAGCGGTGGCCAGCAAAACGTCTATACGACGGGAGTCGCCAGTGACACCACCGTGACCGGTGGCGGTCTGCAGACGATCATCAGCGGAGGCCGCACCTATGACACGGACATTATTTCAGGGACACAACGGATCGGCGCCGGTGGCATCGCCACGAACACGACGATTGACCGGGGTTCACAAACCGTAGAAGGCACCGCCAACACAACGATCCTGAATTCCGGTGCAATCCAGACTATCTACAATAATGGGATTGCCAACGACACCACCGTCAATTCCGGTGGCCGGCAAATCATTTCCAGTGGCGGGACAGCCAACGAAAGTGAAATTCTCTCAGCTGGCAGCCAGACCATACAAACCGGAGGTCTTGCCAGCGCGACTACGATTAATGGCGGAACACAAACCGTCATATCCGGTGGCACAGCCGATGACACGACGATCAACAGCGCGGGCCTGCAAACCGTTTTGAATGGTGGCATAGCCACCAGCACCGTGATCAACAATGGTACCCAGAGCATCTCCAGTGGTGGCTCGGCCAGCCAGACGACGATCAACTCTTCCGGAATACAGTCCGTGGCGGGAAGCGCCAGCGACACCACCATCAATAGCGGGGGCTATCAATCGGTTGACGGAACGGCAGACACCACCACCATCAACAGCGGCGGCCATCAGATGATCCAGAGTGCCGGCGTCGCCAGCGACACAAACATCAGCTCTGGCGGCCAGCAATCCGTCAGCGGAACGGCCAACAATACCCACATATCTGGCGGTGGCTTGCAAAACGTTTACGGTGGCGGATATGCCAGCGCCACGACGATCAGTTCAGGCGGTGACCAGCACGTCTTTTCCGGCGGCAGCGCCAGTGCAAGCGTCATCGATGGCGGCTGGCAGGTCGTTCTCGGAGAAGCAACCAGTACCACCCTGAATTCCGGCAAACAGACAGTCGGAAGCGGAGGAACAGCGTATAACACGACCGCCTATTCCGGTGAAATCGATATCGAATCCGGAGGCACCGCCACCGATACGATTGCCTACGCAGGCAACATCAGCGTCTCTTCCGGAGGCATCATCAATGGCACTACCGAACTCCTCGGCAGTGCCACTATCGGGGGTCAGCAGATCACCAACAATGGCACCCTTCTCGTCAATCAGGACATCGACAACACCATTGACACGCCCATCACCGGAAGCGGCGATCTGGCCAAGTCCGGTACCGGAACGCTGATTCTGAACGGCGTCAACACCTACACCGGCGGTACGACCCTTTCAACCGGGACGCTTTTGATCGGCGGAACGGCAGCTGAAAGCACGGCGCAAATTGCCGGACCGGTTAACGTCAATGGCGGATTTCTGGGCGGATTCGGGAATATCGCCGGTGCCGTGACCGTCAACGACGGGGGCACCCTGAAACCCGGCAATGGAAATAACGACGGCACCCTTTCCGTCGGCAGTGTCCATTTCATGAGCGGTTCCACCTTCGATACCGGCGTCAATGACGACAGTACCCACAGCAAACTTGTCGCCAGCAGCACACTGGGTTCAGGCACCGTAACCATCGACACCGGCAGCAACCTCGCCATTCATGCAGCGCCCGGCGAATGGAGCCCGCAAACGACTTACACCATCATCGAGACCAGCAATGGCGTCGCGGGAACATTCACCAACGTCACGTCCGACCTCGCTTTTCTGAACCATTCCGTCGATTACAACGACCCCAACCTGGTCAAACTCACCATGACCCGAAACGACACCGGTTTCGGTGACATCGGCCTGACATACAACCAGCGGAACACCGGTTATGGCGTCGAAAGCCTCGGCACGGGCAATCCCGTATACGACCAGATCGTCGGCATGGACAGAAAAGACGCCATCAATTCTTTCGACAATCTTTCCGGCGAAATCCATGCCAGCACCAAGAGTGCCCTCTTCGAAAACAGCCGTTATGCCCGCGACAGCGTCTTTAACCATCTGAACAATGTCTCACTGCAAACACCTGAAACGAACCGTCTCCTCTGGACAAACATATGGGGACACGACGGGCACCTGAAAGACGACGGCAACGCCACCCGGACAGACAACAAGGGATTCGGCCTCATGCTCGGCTCGGACATCTACCGTGACGGGAAAAACACCCTCGGCGCGGCCATCGGGTACGAACATACCCGTCTTTCCGCCGGAGGCGTGCGCAACTCGACATCCGACGTCAACGCCATCCATTTCATGGGATACGGGCAAACCCGGGCAGGCTTTATCGACATCAAGGGCGGCCTGGGCTACAGCTGGTACAGGATCGATACCGAACGGAATGTATCCGTTGGAGACATCCAGTCCAAAAACACCGCCAAATATGATGCCAACATGATCCAGCTCTTCGCCGAAGGCAGCCACCGCTTCGAGGTGACGGAAAAAACCAGCGTCACGCCATACGCGCAGTTGACATGGCAACGAATCCATACCGACAGCTTTACTGAAAAGGGAGATGTCACAAGCCTGCACGGCCACAGCAGCAACGACAACGCACTTGGATCGACACTGGGTGTGCGGGGAGAACAGACAATCGGCGAGAAAAGCCGACTGTATGCCGACCTTGGCTGGCAGCACCGATATGGCAGCGTCGAACCGGATACCGACCTGAACTTTACCGGCAGCCGGACATACAATATCAAGGGCGTCCAGAACAACCGCAACAGCGCACTGATCGGCTTCGGAGCGCAGATTGAACCGCAAAAAAACATGAACCTGCAACTGGGATACGAAGGTGTATTCGGCAACCAGATCAAGGACCATGCCCTTCAGGTTCGTTTCAACATCGCCTTCTGACGACGGGAAAATCATGTTCCTGAAAAAAAACCTCCGCAATGCCGGAGGTTTTTTGATGAATCATGAACGGACAGAAATGAGAGATCCGTTCAAGACGGAACACTTGAATAAAGCACCTTGATCCCGATAACGATCAGGATGAGGCCGCCCCACAGATCGGCACGGATTCGTTTCATCACATGCTTGCCGAAACGGATACCCACAAAGACCCCGAAAAACGACAGGACGAGCGTTACAAAACCGATGACAAAGACGGGATAAAACATCGAATGCAGGGTATTCATCCCCATAAAGGCAAACGTAATGCCTACCGCCAGAGCATCCAGACTGGTCGCCAGTGCCATCCCGAAAACAAACTTCGGATTGCTCGCGTCAAAAGGCTTGCTTTCGCCCTCCTCCGTCACCTTGAACGATTCACGGAGCATCCGGATACCCAGAAAAGCCAGAATCGCAAAAGCGACCCAGTGATCCACATTGTCGATTAATCCTCGAAAATGAAACGCCCCCAGCCAGCCCACGAGCGGATTGACGATCTGGAAGAAGCAGAAAGACAGGGCGATCAGCAAAATAGGCCGCCACTGAACCCGCTGCAAGGACACGCCACTGGCAATGGAAACGGCAAAACCGTCCATCGCCAGACCAAAGGCAAGACCCCAAATTTCAAAGCCGGACATACAAAAATCCAGGAAGAGATGTTTCCGGAGACAGAACTGGCGAACAGACTGTTTCGGAACACGTAAAACGGTCAGAAAAACGAAAATGCCACTCCGGGCATCCTGTCAGTGAACCCATAATATAACGAGTGAAAAAAAATGCAAAATTAACCGCCCGGCGCAAAATTACTTTCAGTAATATAGCGCTACTACAAGGAAGAACCCTCAAAAGCCCGTTCAATTCTTTTTACCGTTTTTTCAGACCTCTTCATACAGAATCGGGGAACACGGCAGGACTTTCAGCGGTATTATGATGATCAGGTTGCCGATGTTCCGGTAGAGATCGCCGTTGACGTTTTGCAGGGTTTTTTCCGGATGGTCGGGGTCGACTATTTTGTCTATTGTCATGGGTTGCATGGCGTCCATTTGTCTCTGGCATTCCCTTAATGTCTCCTGCACGGCTCTCAGGGATTTGGGGTCTCCTCAAGTGACGCTGTTGGTTTTGAAGAGTACGAAAACAAAAAAAGTCGGAAAAATTTCCGGCTCATCAGTGTATACAGGAAATCATGACTTTTTCTTTTCGGCTTTTTCAGCCATGTCTTTCCAGTATTGTGCTTCTTTTGGGTCTTTTTTCACACCAAGTCGACCGGTTTCGTAGATGTAACCAAGTTCTTTCATGGCCTCAATACTGCCATTTTTTGCGGCTTGTTTATACCAATATAATGCTTTTTCAGAGTCGTATCCGATTCCTTTCGCTTTGCTATAAGCGTTCGCAAGCAATACCTGTGATTTGGCATCGCCTTTTTGAGCCCCAAGAATGTAATACTGGACAGCATGGTTCAGGTCTTTTTTAACTCCAAAGCCTTTGGCATAAAACAAACCAATATAGCCATAAGCCTCCTTATCTCCATGTTCTTCGGCTTTTCTATACCATTTCATAGCCTCTATATAGTCTTTTTTGACCCCAGTTCCTGTTGCATTCAAATAGCCCATTTTCATTTCAGCATCGGGATAATTTTGGTCGGCAGCTTTATGGAACCATTGAGCGGCTTCAATCAGATTTTTAGATACAACCTGACCATGTTGATACATCAGTCCCAGATTGAACTGAGCAGCAGGTAAACCTTTTTTGGCCGCTTTTTGATACCAATAAAATGCTTTTTCCGGATTTCTTTTGACACCTGATCCAGTGTCATACATATAACCGATGAGATTCATCGCATTAGGATTAGATTGAGCATCAGATTTCATCAGGAAACCCATAGCTTCCTTGTATTGACCTGCATCGAAAAGCCGGTTTCCTTCTTTGAGATTATCCGCAAATACCTGACTGCTAACGAAGAGAAAAAGGAGAAAAAGCAGGGATTTTATAAAGTTTTTCATGATTTCAATATAAGAAAAAAGGCTAGCCCATTATGGCTAGCCTTTAGAACTCAAGTCAAGAATGAATATTACCGAGGATTTTTTTTATTTTTGGTATCGTCAAAGTTTTCAACTGTTCTTCGAACACTTTCATTTTGTAGTTCACCCACCCCGAAATCAGAGACAACAGACTTGACCCATTTCTTCAGTTCTTCGGGACTCCTGACCTGCGCAGGTGGCTTAAAAGGTATGTTCAATAAAGACAGCATTCCCAGAGGTATGCCATACATCAGCGATTCTCCCACATGGGCCTGTCCTGTCTTGTCCAGCAGTTTGGCGTGCAGGTTGGCCGAGACGCTGGCTGCTGACATCCCTGTTAACGTCGCCAGACTGTCGACTTTTCCCAGCAAGGCCGTTACCGGGATTTTGACGATCTGGTTCCCGAGGTTCTGGTACAGGTAGTCTGTCACGTTATTTTTATCGAAGGGCAGAAAATAAAAAAACCGGAAAAAATTCCGGTTTTATGTTGAAAATGACGCATCATTATTTTTCCTGGCTGGCTTTCTCGGCCATGTCTTTCCAGCGTTGGGATTCTTTCTGGTCTTTTTCGACACCAAGACGACCTGTTTCATAGATATAACCCAGTTCTTTCATGGTCTCAATACTGCCATTTTTTGCGGCTTGCTTGTACCAGTAGAGAGCTTGTTGAGTATCTTTTTGGATACCTTTCCCATAAGCATATGCATTTCCCAATAAGCTTTGCGCTTTTGCTTCTCCCTTTTTTGCTCCCAAGATATAATACTGTACCGCATGATTAAGATCTTTTTTTACGCCAATACCTTTTGAATACATCATTCCGATATCAACATAAGCTCTGTTATCACCATTTTTTGCTGCAAGTCTATACCATTTCATGGCTTCGTTATAATCTTGCCTGACCCCGATCCCCTTGATAGTAAAGTAACCCATTTTCATGGCAGCTTCGGGAACGTTTTGTTCAGCTGCCTTTTTAAACCATTTGACAGCTTCATACATATCTTTGGATATTCCTTCACCATTTCGGTACATGAGTCCGAGATTAAATTGTGCTTCAGGATATCCAGCTTCAGCCGCTTTCATATACCACCCGAAAGCTTCAATCTGATTTTTCTCAACTCCAAGACCTTCATCATACAAATAACCAATACGATTCATGACGCGCGGATTTCTAATGGCATCCGGCTTCATAAAATACGTCATTGCCTCTTTATACTTTTTTTTATCGAAGAGTTTATTTCCTTCATCAATATTGTTTGCAATAACAGATGAAGAACCAATCCCAATAACGAGAATAACAAAAAGCGCTTTTATAAAATATTTCATTGTTTAAAGAAATCCTGAATAAGGCTAACGTATTATGGTTAGCCTTGTTCATATTGGTCAAGAAGTTCTCATCATCTTGAAAGTTTTTTATCTTTACTTTCTTCATGATTCTCTGCAACATACTTCGCCCCCACCTCCTGAGCCTGAGACACCCCGAAATCGGAGACAACAGACGTGACCCATTTCTTCAGTTCTTCGGGACTCCTGACCTGCGCCGGCGGCTGAAAAGGTATGTTCAATAAAGACAGCATTCCCAGTGGTATTCCATACATCAGTGATTCTCCTACATGGGCCTGTCCTGTCTTGTCCAGCAGTTTGGCGTGCAGGTTGGCCGAGACGCTGGCTGCTGACATCCCTGTTAACGTCGCCAGACTGTCGACTTTTCCCAGCAAGGCCGTTACCGGGATTTTGACGATCTGGTTCCCGAGGTTCTGGTACAGGTAATCTGTCACATTTTGCAGGGTCTTTTCCGGGTCATTGGGAACGATGATTTTTTCGGGGGTCATGGGTTTCATGGCGTCCATTTCCCGCTGGTATGTTTTTAACGTGTCCTGCACGGCTCTCAACGCTTTGGGGTCTCCTCCGGTAACGCCATAGACCATTTCTCCCATCAGAGAGGCAAAAGAGTAAAAGGCGGTTTTGGCTTCGAGGGGTGCCATTTTCATGCCTTTTTCGAAACTGTAGGCTTGCCGGCTTCCATGTTTGGCATCATAGGTGTAGCCCTGTGCTTCGTTATATTCCTGTATGGCCCGGCCGACGGTTTCATTGTCCATGTTCTGGAAAATGGCCGGGATCAGTTTGCCGGTGGTCTGGTCGGGTTCTCTGACCGGGCGGCTGCCATCTTCGCCGTGAACGGGATTTTTCGGGGAAAGCGCCTTGTTGACATACCCGGTAGCTGCTTTCCCGGCCTGTCTCACTGGTTCGGCATAACTTTCATCCCGGGTTCCAGCCACCCGGTTTCCGTCTTTTCCGTGGATGTCGCTGTCTTTGCCCAGTCCTTTTTCGATGTAGTCGGTCACTCCGTTCCCGAGAAAGCGAAAGAGTGCGCTTGTGTCTTCGTTCTGGTAATCATAGACATGCGCTGTTCTTTCGAGTATGTTTCCTGTTTTCTCGTCTTTTACGGGTTCATTGGCATATTGAATGGCATTCTGTATGGACGGCTCGCCATCGCGTTCGGGTC
>JAHYZB010000088.1:37768-39259 GCA_019424645.1 Oxalobacter formigenes | reverse complement strand
CAGACAATACCCTGAACTACCTGTCGTCATCGCAGTCGTTCGTCCAGAAAATCGGGAACTTCGAACACTACAATTTTGCGCTGACGCCGGGCTATGCCAATAGCGGCACCGTCCTGCTCAGTGCACAGGAAATCGAACTGGGCGCGACAGCCGGAAACATCAGCGACGGGAGCAGCACCGCCTCAGGCATATCCGTCATGGGCATCCGATCGGGAGCGGTATTGAAAGCCGACGACAAATTCGTGTTGATGCGGGCAGCCAACAGCCTGAGCGGAAACGGGACAGGGACAACCGCTACAGGTGTGAGTCAGGTTCAGCAAGGTATTTCACTCCTGTACGACGTTCGAACCGATGTCGACATGATTGGAAAAGAAGTGACGGCGACCATACTGGGCTGTCAGACAGCGGCAGGAGGGACGTGTCCGGTAGCCCGGGTCAACCCGCAGTTGAAAGCCCTGTCAGAAGGCTATCTGGCGGGAAGCGAGCTGGTAAAAAGAGGAGCGGACCAGATAGCAAACGACGCCATCAGAGCGATTAACATCCAAAACAATCAAAATGGATATGCGCCGTTTGCCATTATGTCAGGGCAGCACAACCGGTACAACAGCGGGTCGAACATCACATCCAACGACTTTCTGCTGACAGGAGGGTTAAGCTACCAGAAAGAAGGATGGACAGCAGGCGCGTTCGCCGAAGCGGGATGGGGAAGCTACGACACCTATAACAGCTTCACCAATGCAGCAGACGTCAATGGAGATGGACATGACCGTTACTATGGAATAGGGTTATTGGGTCGTTACGATTTCACGAATGGTTTTTATGCAGATGCGTCCCTGCGTGCCGGGAAGAACCGGAACAAATTCAACAGCAGCGACCTCAAAAATATCACAAGCGGAGAAAACGCACGATACAGTCTCAAGAGCAACTACGTCAGTGCGCATCTTGGAGGAGGATACCTCATCCCCATCGACCAGAAAAACCAGCTGGATATGTCAGCGAAATACCTGTGGACGAGATTGGGAGGAAAAGACGCTAACGTGGCAGGCGATGACATTCACTTTGACAGCATCACCTCGCAGAGAATCAGGGTCAATGGAGAATGGAATCATCATTACAGCAGTACATTGAGCCTGAAAGCGGGACTGGGATATGAGCATGAATTCGACAGCAAGGCGAAAGCGACGACGTATGGAAGCTTTGACATCGACGAGGCAAGCGTAAAGGGAGGGACGGGAATTTTGAGTTTGGGAGTGACCGTAAGACCGGTAGCCGGCAACCAGAACCTGACACTGGACCTCACAGCAAATGGGTATGTTGGCAAGCGAGAGGGAGGCGGTGCGAGTGTGAGGATGAATTATGCGTTTTAAACGATAAAACAGAATGTCAGAACATTCTGTAAAATCTGACAAGGTGCGGTCATGACAGATGAAAACATCAGAAGACCAAGTATCTGACGGACAAAAAAGGGGAGCAGACAAAGTCTGTCCCCTT
>JAHYZB010000088.1:36006-37758 GCA_019424645.1 Oxalobacter formigenes | reverse complement strand
GTCCACCGGTACTCCCGTTCTCAGAAAATAATCCCCTTTTTAAAAGAAATCAAAAGAATTAAGGGAGCTTCAGAAAACTTCAGGTTTGTAAGGGGAGCGTTTGAAATCGGACCTTTTTGGAACGTCAATAAGACGGATTGAATTTAATCAAAGAAGAATCAAACAGCCATCCGGAACCCTATTAACGGTTGAATGTAATTGCCCGATATTTCCGTACAGTTCATTTATCAGGGAATCATAGTCATGGTCAGATGACCACAACCAGATTAACGACGCGATAAAAACCTCACAAAACCCAACATTCAAACCTCATAAAACCTGATATCCGTTTGTTGTTTTAAGGCCTGTTAAGGTTTGCTATGGTTTGAAATGCAAAATTGAAGAGGACGCAAAACATTTTGGGTATAGATTTGGGTATGGAATTCGTGAGTGCATTTGTAAGCTATTGATTTATATTGTATAGTTCAATGCCACTCATTACCAAAAGATTATTGCAAGCCGTCCCTGGAAGACCATTAACCCACGTAATTTCAACGATTTACGTGGGTCTTTTTGTATCTGTCGTCCGGGAGAGTCCGATTCCATCGATCAAGTAATAGCCTGATAATTTGCTATTTAGATTCAGCAACGATTTTTCTTACGTATTGAGCTGTCTGACCAAAACAGGGTTAAGCATGTCGCTCAAGGTATATTGGTCGAAGGTTTTCAGAAATGCATCGGTCGCCTCAAAGAAAACGTGTTTCAGTTTGCAGTTGGGGGTAATGACGCAGCTTCTGGTTTTTGACATGCAATCGACTATGGCCAATGGTTCGAAGCGGCGGATGATTTCTCCGATGTTGATTTCGTTAGCTGGTCTATTAAGCCGGATACCGCCTTTGTTGCCGCGGATGCTTTCAAGGTATTGGCTGCTGGCGAGGTTGGCGACGATTTTTGTCAGATGACTTCTGGAAATGCCATACAAGTCGGCTATTTCGGTGATGTTGACCAGCCGTTCGGGGTGTGCCGCTGCATACATTAATATGCGTAACGCGTAATCGGTTTGTTGGGTTAATTGCATATGTCGATCGGATGGCGTACACGTTGAGAATTTTTTCGATTATACCGTTATTGACGCCCTTAATATTGTTGCTTCATTCTGTCGGGATTTTTCTGCAGGGAAGGCATCATTTGAGTGTGACGGTGATGTCATCGACAATCCTGCCTGAACACGCCAATGTGTAACCTTCGTCAATTTCTTCCCGGGTGAGTGTGCCGTTAGTGACGGCATCGACTGTCAGCTCTATTTTGCCGGTTTCGACCTTGCATTTGCATGAACCGCAAATGCCGGAACGACATGCGGCGACAACCGGGATACTGTTTTCCTCAAGGATATCCAGCAGAATTGTTCCTTCCGGCACGTTTTTCTCAAAAGCGAAATCCGGGACGGATACCGTATGGCTCTTCGCTTCATGACCGGAAACATCATTGATTTCAGATGTTTCACACGAAATTGCAAAGCTTTCCATGTGGAAGTGATCCATATCGAAACCGGACGCGTCGGTTTCTTTTTTGACCATTTCCATAAATTCGTCGGGACCGCACAGGTAAATCGAGCTATCATTAAAACGGTCTTTCAGATGCATCATAAGCGAATCCGAGTTCAGTCTGCCTTTGTGGATCAGGCAGTCAGTTTCTTTTTTGGGGCGGCTGCAATAAAAGACCGGACTGAATTTGTCATATTCATTGTTTAATTTGCCGAGTTCATTGAAATAG
>JAHYZB010000088.1:35445-35996 GCA_019424645.1 Oxalobacter formigenes | reverse complement strand
ATCCCGGGCGCAATGAATGAACTGGATGGATTGGATGTGGTCGTCGTTGAGTGAGAGCAGGTATCTCGCCATTGACATGACCGGCGTGATGCCACATCCGGCACTGATCAACACGATGTTTCCCCTGTAAGGTGAATCGATGATGTTGAACGTGCCGGCGATACCATGCAGGCTGATCTGGTCATCAGCTTTCAGGTGGTCGATCATCCAGTTGGATACGGTTCCTCCCGGTACGCGCTTGATTGTCAGCTGGATCAGCTCATCCGAGGGAAGAGAACTGACTGAATAAGCGCGATAGTGTGTCTTGCCATCGATGGGTACACCGATATTGATGAATTGTCCGGGTTTGAAATCCGGTGTTCCGGTTGGGTGGTGGAAAAAAAAGCTTTTCGTGTCGGCCGTTTCAAATGCCGATTCAACCAGAGTCAATAAACTGTTTTCATGGTTAGTCATGTGATTGTTCCCCGATTTTTGAACGTCCCGTAATAAACCACGGGACGTTTTGATGAGCCGGATTGAAGAATCCTTCAGGCATGCAGCATATTTTTCAA
>JAHYZB010000088.1:6298-35435 GCA_019424645.1 Oxalobacter formigenes | reverse complement strand
TGTGGGTAGATAAGATGGCTGAGTATCATGTGACAAATCCGTATCGGGATCTGAAATCGGACGGATATCAAAGGTATCGACCAGTACCTTGACCAGATTTGGTGTCAGGAAAACAGGTATCGATGGGCCGAGATAAATACCTTTGACCCCCAATGAGAGCAAGGTCAGGAGGACGGCAATTGCTTTTTGCTCAAACCAGGATACAACCAGTGTGAGTGGCAAATCGTTGACGCCGCAATTGAATTCTTTTGCCAGTGACAAGGCCAGCTGAATAGCTGAGTAGGAATCATTGCATTGTCCGACGTCGAGCAGGCGGGGAATGCCGTTGATGTTGCCGAAATCAAGACTGTTGAAACGGTATTTCCCGCATGCCAGTGTCAGCATCAGGGTGTCCGCTGGTGTTTTCTGTGCAAATTCGGTGAAGTAATTTCTTTCTTTTTTGTCGCCGTCGCATCCGCCTACCAGAAAGACATGTTTGATGTTGCCTGCCCGAATTTCCTGTATGACAGCAGGTGCAGCGCTTGCCAGGGCGGCCCTGCCGAATCCGACAGTAATATTGTGGGGCTCATCAGTTTCCGTGAATCCAGCTTGCGACAGGGCGCAATTAATGACTTCGCTGAAGTCGTTTCCAATAATGTGTTTTGCGCCGGGCCAGCCGACGATACTGCGTGTGAAGATGCGGTCTTTATATCGGCCGATGTCGGGATTGATGATACAGTTTGAGGTCATCACGATGGCTCCCGGAAACCCGGCAAATTCTTTCTGCTGGTTTTGCCATGCTGTACCGTAGTTGCCGATCAGGTGAGGGAATGCCTTCAGTTTGGGATATCCATGCGCAGGCAACATTTCACCGTGGGTATAGACATTGATTCCCTTGCCCTCCGTTTGCAAGAGAATGTCGTACAGGTCTTCCAGATCATGTCCGGAAACAAGAATGCACTTTCCTTTTGTTCTGGCAATATTGACTGCTGTCGGTACGGGGTTTCCAAAACGGCTGGTTTCACCATGATCAAGCATGGTCATGACGCGATAGTTCAATTCGCCGATTTGGAGGGCGGTGCCAAGCAGTTCTTCCAGATCGTCCGGCTTGTCGCCCAGATAACTCATGATTTTGTGAAAGCAATTGTAGACTTCGTCTTCGGTCTGTCCCAGCACGGCGGCGTGTTCCATATAGGCGGCCACACCTTTCAATCCATACAGACAGAGCAAATAAGCACCCAGAACATCGTCGACTTTGTCTTTATTGTGATTCAATGCAATGTTCGGTGCGAACTGAATGACTGCTTCGGTACCGGTTGGGATGGCAAGGGATGCCGCTGCTGTTAATTGAGGAATGCTTCCCTGCTTTTGGACCACAATGTCCCTGACTTGTTTTTCAAGCGAATCCTTATTTCTTTTTGCCTCGTTGATGAATTCATAAATGCGCGCAGGGTCGAAATTCACGTTGGTTAATGTGGAAAAAAACGCCTGTGCGCACCAGCGGTTGATTTCATTGTCGGCAAAGCCATAATCCGCGCCGAGTTTTGCCCAGAATGAAATACCCTGAAGGTATCTGACAAGAATGTCCTGCAGGTCGGACACTTCAGCTGTTTTTCCACACATTCCCTGCGCAAAGACGCATCCCTTCACGGCAGGGGTGGATATGGTTTGTTCACATTGCATGCAAAACATGATGTATTCCTTAGCAAGTATTAATCACAATCACAAACATTCATTTAATATGAATGTTTGTGATTGTGATTAATCTCAGATGTATTGTCAAGCTGCATCTGGCCGGATTTTTAATGAATCAGTTTGATCAGGATAAAGGGTGTTTCATTAGGGTTGTCGGGAAGTTTGCGACGTGTTTCCCGGAAAAAACAGATGTCAGAAGAATCTTATGCTGGAAAAAATCTGTGAAATTATTTTTGTGATCAGGGCGATTATTGTCTGAAACAGGTGTCCGAATCTCCTGTTTGCCTTTTGGCAGCCGCATTTCAAAGTATAATTTGTTCTTTGGTCGTTCAATTTCCCTTTTATTGTCGGAAATGACTGCTAGCGGCCTTAACTATCAATTATCGGGTTTCGTATGGCGAAAGAATCACAAGAAAAAGAATGCCTTGATTGTGGAGATTCCTTTACGGGAAATCCACGGGCAAGGTATTGTCCACGATGTCGTGAATTGAGAAAGTCGGGAACGACTTTTCGTGAGGCGAAGATCACCCGGCCAGGCCCATTCAAGCGCCTGGGTGCCAAAATCGAACCGATTAAAAAATACCTCTCGTTCTGGCGTCTTGTCACCATTAACATCATTCTTCTGGTATTCGGTTTCATCTGTGTCTGGTATTTGAAAAACCAGCCGTACAGTTATGAAACACAGCAAAAGCTGGAAGCGTTTGCACCATCGAATCTGGCCTTGACGGTTATGCTGGTTTGGGGAACGCTGATGCGTGTCTTTTACTGGTGGAGAGAAAACAAGTCGGATAATTCGACTTTCTGGAAAGAGGGTTACTGGAAACAACTCGCCGCATGGCTTTTCGGTATTGTTTTCACTGAATTCTGGGGTTTGTTCTTTTTATTGACCTGATCCTCACTCAATAGAAAATGGCTGACAAATATCGTCAGCCATTTTTTTTATTTTTTTCGTCATAAAAACGTCATACATATTTTCTAACATGGTTTTATCGACTGGATTCGCTTGTGAAGCGAATCGGAAAAGAGAGAGATAAAACCATGATTCAATTGGAAAATGTTTCGGTCAAGTATGGAAATACGGTCGCGCTGCATCCGGTTTCTCTTGATATCAAGGATAGTCAGTTCACTGTTTTGCTGGGGTCGTCCGGTGCAGGGAAATCCACTTTTTTGAGATGTCTTAATCTGATGAATCCCCTTGAGAGCGGTGAAATACGTGTAAGCGGATTCGAAGGAAGGTGGCGAAAAAAGGCCTTGCAAATGCTTCGGCGTGAAACAGGGATGATTTTTCAGCAGCATCAGCTTATTGAACGGCAAACGGCGCTTCAGAATGTTCTGATGGGGCGGCTCGGATATCACTCGTTTTTCCGGACTCTTTTTCCATTGCCTGCTGCAGAGCAGGAATTGGGACTTCAATGTCTGAAACGTGTCGGCCTGCTCGACAAGGCTTTATGCCGGGTTGATGAATTGAGCGGTGGGCAGCAGCAACGTGTCGGGATTGCCCGGGTATTGGCCCAGAAACCAAAAACGATTCTGGCTGATGAACCGGTAGCCAGCCTCGATCCGGCAACGGCCGACAAAGTCCTGAATCTGATTCATTCAATTTGTAAGGAAGACGGCATTTCTGCCGTTGTCAGCCTGCATCAGGTCGATCTGGCCAAAAAATATGGTGACCGGATTCTCGGTCTTGCTGGCGGACGTGTCGTTTTCGACGGACAGCCTGATGAGTTGAGCGTAAGACAGGTAGAGGCACTCTATCAAAACCGGCTTGTTGATCCCAAATCTGCAATGCCTGGTCAATTAATGAATATTCCCGTTCCATTTGTCAGTTAAGGAGTTGTTGTGAAAAAATTGTTTTCGATATGCTGTATAGCCGTAATTGCCTTGTTGTCCTCGTTTGCGCATGCCGCCAATCCCGATCCATCGACATTGAAAGTAGCGTTGCTGCCGGATGAAAATGCGGCAACGATCATCAAGAAGAACAAGGCACTTCAGGATTATCTTGAAAAGAAATTGGGCAAGAAAGTCCAGCTGATTGTAACGACGGATTACTCATCCATGATTGAAGCGATGCGTCATGGCCGTCTCGATCTGGCTTATTTCGGCCCTCTTTCTTATGTATTGGCCAAACAGAAAAGTGATATCGAGCCTTTTGCCGCAGTGAAACAGAAAGGCAAAACAACTTATCAGGCTGTTCTGATTGCCAATACGTCCTCAGGTATCAACAAGATTGACGATATTGCAGGAAAGAATGTCGCGTTCGGCGACAAGGCATCCACTTCCAGCCATCTGATTCCAAAATCGATGTTGGCTGAAAAGAATCTGTATGCCGGCAAGAATTACAAGGAACACTTCGTTGGCGCCCATGATGCCGTCGCGATGTCTGTACAGAATGGCCATGCGCAAGCCGGTGGCTTGAGCAAGCCTATTTATGAAACTCTGGTTCAGAGAGGCATGATCAAGCCTCAAAAGGTCAAGGTAATCGCCACTTCAAAACCATTTCCACAATATCCCTGGACGATGCGTTCCGATTTGAATCCTCAACTGAAACAGAAAATCAAAACAGCTTTTCTTGAAATCAACGATCCCGCTGTGCTGAAACCATTCAAGGCTGAAGGCTTTGGTGCCGTAACAGACAAGGACTATAACGTTGTGCGGAATCTGGGCAGTTTGCTGAAGCTGGATCTGTCGAAATTCTGATCGGGTACCGTCATGTCTATATCTGCTGAATTTTCTCCTTTTTTGCGGGCACGTCGACTCGTATGGAACAGGGCACTGTTAACGATCGCAATCCTTGCGATCGTTATTGCCGGATGCTGTTATTACGCCGGACTTTTCGACATGGAACGTTTGACCGAAGGGTTTCCAAGTCTGGTCAGTCTGATCGGGGAAATGTTCCCGCCAGATTTTGAGCAATGGAAATCCTGGGTCAAGCCGCTTGTCGACACATTGGCGATGAGTGTGGCTGGAACAGCCATTGCCGTTATCGTCTCAATACCTCTGGCCGTTCTGGCAGCAAGGAACACCAGTCCGCATCCCGTGGTTTTTTACGTGTTCAGGGGCTTGCTGAATGGTTTGCGTTCCATTCCTGAACTGATTATGGGCATTGTATTTGTCGCAGCCGTCGGTTTCGGCGCATTGCCGGGTGTTCTGGCTCTGGCTTTTCATTCTATCGGCATGGTTGCGAAATTTTTTGCCGAGTCGATTGAACATGTCGACCCGGCACCGGTTGAAGCAGCCCGGGCATCCGGTTGCAGTTCCCTGCAGGTTATTTTTCATGGAATTTTCCCGCAGGTTTTTTCGCAAATGGCCGATACCGCCATTTATCGCTGGGAATACAATTTCCGGGCTTCTACTGTGATGGGAATGGTCGGTGCGGGTGGCATCGGGTTCGAGCTGATCGGTTCGTTGCGGATCATGCAGTATCAGGAAGTGTCCGCCATTCTGATCGTGATTCTGGCGATGGTGACGCTGGTCGATGCCTTCAGTTCGTATTTGCGTAAAAAAACACAATAGTATTGAGTCCGAAATGAATAAACCGAAAGTCGTGCTGACCCACTGGGTTCATCCTGAGATTGTTGAAATGCTCCAGGAAAAAACGAATGTTGTCGCCAATTCATCCAGAAAAACATTTACACGAGATGAATTGCTGGAAAGAGCCGCAGACGCGGATGCATTGATGGCATTCATGCCGGATTGTATCGATGAGGATTTTCTGAAAGCGTGCCCGAAACTTAAAGTAATCGGAGCTGCGCTGAAAGGGTACGACAATTTCGATGTGAAAGCCTGTGCCGCGCATGGTATATGGCTAACGATTGCTCCGGATCTGTTGACGATCCCGACGGCTGAACTGACGGTAGGCCTTATTCTTGCAATAACGCGCAATATGCTTGAAGGGGACCGCCATATCCGCAGTGGGCAATTCAATGGATGGCGGCCTGAACTCTATGGTTTGGGGCTTCATGGGCGGACCGCCGGTATTATCGGAATGGGTTTTGTCGGAAAAGCCGTTGCAGAGAGGTTAAAAGGCTTTGGAATGGAACTTCTTTATGCTGATCAGTTCACTTTGCCGCCTGAAGAAGAAAAGGAGCTGGGCTTGACCCGAACCGGCTTCACGCAATTGATACAGTCGAGCGACGTTCTCATTCCTTTATTGCCCCTGACAGAAAAGACGTTCCATCTGTTCAATAAGGATATTCTTGGGCAAATGAAAAAAGGCAGTTATCTGGTCAATGCCTGCAGGGGGTCTGTTGTTGACGAGAAAGCGGTCGTACATTCTCTGAAAACCGGTCATCTCGCTGGCTATGCCGCTGATGTTTTTGAAATGGAAGACTGGATACGTTCCGATCGTCCAAGAGTGATTCCACAGGAATTGCTGGATAATACAGTACAAACATTCTTTACCCCTCATTTGGGGTCTGCCGTTGATGAGATCAGAATCGAAATCGAACGATATTGTGCCAACAGCATTTTGCAGGCACTTTCCGGAGACGTTCCCGAGGGAAAAGTTAACGATATCCGATAAAACGCAAATAAAAAGGACAGCAACGCTGTCCTTTTTTGATTAGTGTAAATTAATGCAAGGAAGAAGTCTTTTTGTTTTTCTCACGCTCTTCCTCAAATTCGGCATAAATTTTTGGAAGGTTGGAAACGATCGTAGTAACGATTTCTTCCCGCTCTTCTGCCGGAATTTGCTCTGAGCCGGACACTTCGGGAATGTATTCGGAATACAGTTTCAAAACCGGAGTCAAAAGGCCTTCCGTCTTGCTTGTTTCGACCATGTCTTTCCATGCGTCGCGGCGTAAGTCCATGCCCAGAATGAAGCCGTATGCCCATTCATTGGCACTGCATTTACCGTCAGGATCTGCATAAAGAAAAGGATAATATTCATTATTTCGTTTCAGGACGGATTCAATGTATTCCCAATGCTGTTTTAATGCGCCCATGATCTCGTCAGCTTCTTCCTGATTTTTGAATTCAGGCATTTTTCCTCCGAAGATATAAGGCAGGTATTCTTCAGGAGAGACAGGGGATGGGCTTGTTATCAACGCGCAGAGAAAACCGTCCAGCACTTCCAGATGCATGGCATTTTGAGCGGCATGGGCATCGAGATAACGTTCCAGTGCATCCATCTGTTTGTCTGTCAGTTTGGCAGACTGGTCGTTGAAATTCAAAAAATCGTGGAGATCGCTCAGGATCGAGTCATTATCTTTTTCGTTTTGATTGTTTTCAGACATAAGCGGGCCGTGATGGTGGGATTAAAGGAAAAGAGCTCAGTAAATAGTATAACAATAGTTTTTGGACACTTGAACAATTCCATATGGGTATTGTTATCTGTTTTAACTAAATAGCCGTCCTCTGCTATAAATCAAAAAGGATTCGGTGGCTGCTCATATTATTTTCCTTAATGAAACGATTTTTCATTTGTATTTTCTAAATTGAATATTACCGGGAGAAATTATGAATCGCACAGGAACAGCCCGCTGGTATGGCGGTATCAAGGATGGCAAAGGCACACTCACGACTGAAAGCAATACGCTGTCGAATACACCTTATTCCTTTTCGGCGCGTTTTAAAGATGGAAGCGGAACCAATCCGGAAGAACTGATTGCGGCCGCTCATGCCGGCTGTTTTACCATGGATCTGTCCGGAAGGCTGGGTGCTGTCAATATGGTGGCCGATGAAATCGACACAACGGCGACACTGACGATGGAAAAAACGGACAAGGGCTTTTCCATTACAAAAATACATCTGGATGTTAAAGCGAAAATTCCTGGAGGGGATGTCTACGAATTCCAGACGGCTGTCGGACGGGCAAAGGAAGGGTGTCCGGTGTCAAGATTGTTGAATGCCGAAATAACGGTTGATGCACAGCTCGTCAGCTGAGAGGGCAGCCTGCCGGAAAATAGAAAGACGGCTGAAAAAACAGCCGTCTTTTTTTGCGTATTTATTGACCCGGGACGATATATCGAGCTGGGGGAGGCGTCTGCGTATTTGGGGGTGGCCCATAATTCGGCTGTCGCTGAGGAATATTTTGTGTGTTTCCGCCTGAATAATTCGTCGTGACAGGAATGCTGTTACCCCTTGAATACATACATTGCTGGTATGCGTTGTCGTAGCGCAGTTGTGCCTGATAACTGCTTGTCGTGCCGGAACCTGCTCCCGTCAATCCACCAAATACAAGACCCACCCCGGCTCCGACCGCTGCGCCATGACCGCCGTCGATCAGCGCGCCCCCGGCTGCGCCGAGTGCCGTTCCCACGGCTGCGCTTTTCACACCGCTGTTGATAGCGGCATCATTTGAATTGGTACCGGTCTGGGAAGCTGCATATTGCCGGCATAATAAATCATCCGCACGGAATTGCTCGAAACTGACCCCTTTCCCCGGAAGTACCATGACATTAGGGCCGGAAGGCATTGACGAACAGGCTGCCAGTGCAAGCGGGAAAAGAAACAACAGATATCGGGATTGAAACGTTATTTCAGATTTTCCTGCATTGCAAATTTCATTTTTTGACTGTTTCATCATTGAGTTCCTTCTGGAAATGGAATGACCCTTTGCCAGTTGGCGTTACATTTCAGGACATAAGGGTAATATCCCTTCGGATCGGTACAGTAATACCAGTAATGCCGGGTATTGTTTTCAGGCGCTTTTTCGATGTAAGTCGTTGGTGTTGACTGAATAACGACTGTTTGCGGGTAAGGGTAATAGGGCATGTAAGGATAGTACGGATAATAGGGTGCATATGCCGGAGAAGGCCATATCGGGCCACCGAACATGATTCCGATGGATGTCCTTGAACGTCCATGATAATCCCCGTGGTACCTGTCCGCGAATGCATTACTGGAAACGAGGCTGGCCGAAAGAATGAAGACCAGAAAAAACAGGGTACGTTTCATCTTTTTGCCTTTGTTCAAAAAATAAAACGGTTGTTTGCCTGTTTGAAACAGGACTAGAATTCACTTCATTATCCACGTCTGGATCAAGTTCTTTCATAACTGAAAAACTTTGTAACAATATGAGATGAATATTTGATTGCAAATCATGTTCTCAAGTTCCTTACTCTTTTACAATTGATCCGTTCAATACATTTTATTAAATTCATCCAACAATGGATAACGCTCACTGGTTTGTGCTGACAGGTGGTCTTTTGCTCTTTATCGGTGTTACATCATCGGTACTGCGGCGTTTGCCTGTAACGACAGCCATTCTCTATCTGGCTATCGGCATTCTTGTCGGGCCAACAGGCCTGAATCTGTTTCATTTCAATCCACTGAAACAATCGCAGTTTCTTGAAGCATTGACGGAAGTCGCCGTTCTGATTTCCCTGTTTTCGGCAGGGGTCAAAATGCCTGTCCCGGTCAAAATCTGGCGATGGCGCGCGCCGATTCTGCTGGCTTCGGGTTCTATGGTTATAAGCGTTGGCCTGATGACAGCTTTTGGCTGGTTTGTGCTGGGTTTGCCGATAGGGGCTGCCATCCTGCTTGCCGCGCTTCTCGCTCCCACCGATCCGGTTCTGGCGACGGATGTTCAGAGCCGTCATCCGGGAGATTCCGATAAATTGCGGTTTACCCTGACATGCGAAGCAGGGATGAACGACGGGAGTGCTTTCCCTTTTGTTGTATTGGGTATGGGGTTATTGGGTTTGCATAAAATCGGATTTATTGGATGGAGATGGCTGTTTCTGGATGTTGTCTGGGCAACTGCAGCCGGTGTCGTCATCGGCTGGCTGGCAGGATATGGGCTGGGGCGTGTGATCAGCAAGGTTCATCAGAAATACCGCCATGGATTGCTGGATGATTTTCTGGGGCTCGGTCTGATCGGGGTGGTGTATGGTGTGTCGGAGATGTGCAATGCATGGGGTTTTCTGGCCGTTTTCTTTGCGGCTGTTGCCTTGCGGCAGGCGGAGTATCGTGCCGCTGTGGCATCCGGCGAACGCATTGAAGTGACAGACGCGACATCGGCAGAGAGCGAACCCGCTCCATTTGTCAGTTCCAGTTCTCTGGTCTTCAATGAATACCTTGAACGCCTGTCGGAACTGGTTCTGATTTTGCTGGTGGGCGGAACGCTTTTCGTCAATTCATGGAGCTGGCGTGCGGTCGGGCTGGCGCTGTTCCTCTTCTTTGTTGCCCGTCCGGTTAGTGTGTATGTCGGATTGTTGCCGTTAAGAGGCTTGAAACGGGTAAAAGGTCTGTCCGCCTGGTTCGGTGTCCGCGGGATCGGTTCGCTTTATTATCTGATGTATGCAATTGACAAGGGATTGTCGGAATCGCTGGCTCTGGAGCTGATCCATCTGACGTTGATCGTCATTACACTTTCCATTCTGTTTCATGGTGTGACCGTCAGACCATTACTCCATCGTTTCTGGAAATGAACCCGCTGCCGGGTTCATTCTGACTGTCACGAAACCGACATAAGCGGAAATCAATCGCTCCAGAGCTTGCCGCCGGTTGCCCAGTTTTCCTTTTTGACGTCCTGAATAATGATATCGACCGCACCTTCACTGCATTGCAGGGTTTTGACAGTCGCTTCGGTAATGGCTTTGACGAGTTCACGTTTTTGCTCGACAGTGCGTCCTTCGAAAATTTGAATGTTGATGGTTGGCATATCATTCCTTTTCAATAAAAATCATACAAATCTGACCGGACAGATTATACGATGAGTGCCCTGAAATGAGTGAGCACTTGCAGAACCGGCCAGAAAAGACGATGATTACTTCAATCAGCTGCCTTGCTGAAATCGGAGGCATCTTGTAAAATCCTTCACTATTTTTATTGCGATTTATTTTTTAGTTCTTTTCATTCGTTTTTAGGTGAAAAGACTCATCGTACGGGACTATCGAGGCTGTTTTTCGGGTTCCTTCATTTTCCACAAATTGTGGAAAAGGTCACTTTCAATCATTGGAGTAGGACATGTTTGCTAAAGATTATTCCCTCGCTCAGGTGGATTCCGAGTTGTGGGACGCAATTTTGCGTGAGAATACCCGTCAGGAAGAACATATTGAACTGATCGCTTCCGAAAACTATTGTTCGCCTGCCGTCATGCAGGCTCAGGGTTCTCAGCTGACCAATAAATATGCGGAGGGGTATCCCGGCAAACGGTATTACGGTGGTTGCGAATACGTTGACATTGCCGAACAACTTGCTCTGGACCGCGTAAAAAAACTCTTCGGTGCCGAAGCGGCCAACGTTCAGCCCAATTCCGGTTCGCAGGCCAATCAGGCGATTTTCCTCGCCATGCTGAATCCGGGCGACACCATCATGGGTATGTCGCTTGCCGAAGGCGGCCATCTGACCCACGGCATGGCTTTGAACATGTCCGGCAAATGGTTCAACGTCGTTTCCTATGGCTTGAATGAAAAAGAAGAGATCGATTACGACAAGATGGAACAGCTGGCTCACGAACACAAGCCGAAGCTGATCATTGCCGGTGCATCTGCTTACTCCCTGCGTATTGATTTCGAACGTTTTGCGAAAGTCGCGAAAGATATCGGCGCTTTCTTCATGGTCGATATGGCACACTATGCCGGTTTGATCGCGGCAGGTGTCTATCCAAGCCCGGTTCCTTACGCTGATTTTGTCACGTCCACCACTCACAAATCCCTGCGTGGCCCACGTGGCGGCTTTATTCTGATGAAACCGGAATTCGAACGCAAGATCAATTCCGCCGTTTTCCCGGGTCTGCAAGGTGGTCCGCTGATGCATGTGATTGCAGGCAAGGCAGTGGCTTTCAAGGAGGCCTTGCAACCTGAATTCAAGACGTATCAGGAACAGGTTCTTAAAAATGCAAGTGTACTGGCCAAAACGCTCGTTGACCGTGGTTTCCGCATTATTTCCGGACGTACTGAATCCCACGTTATGCTGGTCGACTTGCAAAGCAAGAATATCACTGGCCGTCAGGCAGAAACCATTCTGAACAGCGGCCATATCACCTGTAACAAGAATGCGATTCCAAACGATCCACAAACACCTTTCGTAACTTCTGGCGTGCGTCTGGGCAGCCCTGCCATGACGACACGTGGGTTCAAGGAAACAGAATCGGCAATTGTAGGTAACCTGCTGGCTGACGTGATCGAAAATCCAGACGATCAGGCTACGATCGAACGTGTACGCGCCGATGTCAAGAAACTGACGACGGCTTTCCCGGTTTATCAGCACTGATCCGGTTTTTTCTTAAAAAGCCACCTGAACACAGGTGGCTTTTTTTATAGGGTAAAATTCAGGTTTGTCTTCGATACATTTTCTTTCTTTAAAGCGAATATGGGCGAATTGAAAAAAAGTAATGTTTCACTGACCGATGATGAGAAATTCATGCGGCGTGCGCTGGAACTTGCCGCGAAGTGTTCTGTCCTGACGTCACCCAATCCGAAAGTGGGATGTGTGATTGTCAAAAACGGAGAAATTATCGGGGAGGGGTTTACTCAGGCCGCTGGAGGCAATCATGCCGAAATAGAAGCATTGAACGATGCAGCACAACGTGGAAAAGATTGCCGGGGTGCGACGGTGTACGTCACTCTGGAACCATGCAGCCATCACGGGCGTACACCACCCTGTGCGGACGCATTGATCAGGGCAAACGTGAAACGGGTCGTTGCCGCGATTGAAGATCCAAACGGTCAGGTGGCAGGAAAAGGATTGGCCAGACTCAAGGCTGACGGTATCGAAGTGCTTTGCGGTGTATTGCCTGATGAGGCAAGGGAACTGAATCGAGGTTTTCTGTCGCGTTTCGAGCAGGGACGTCCCTGGGTGAGGATGAAAGTGGCTGCCAGTCTCTATGGCAAGACCGCTCTAACCAATGGGGAAAGCCAGTGGATCACATCGGAAGCTGCCAGAAGAGATGGCCACGAATGGAGAATGCGCGCCGATGCTGTCATGACTGGAATCGGAACCGTGATCAAGGATAATCCCCGCTTGAATGTGCGTTTGCCTGATGCGATCAGGCAGCCGAAACGGATTGTGATCGATAGCCAGCTGAAAACACCGATAGATGCCCGTGTTCTGGAAAATGGAGGCAACACATGGATTTTTTCGGCCAATGCGTCTCCCTACAAAATTGAAGCGATGCAGGAAAAGGGCGTAGAGGTATTCTCTGTCATCAATGATACCGGTCGTGTCGATCTGGCTGACATGATGAAAGTCCTTGCGGAAAAGGAAATCAATGAAGTCCATGTCGAAGCCGGTGCTACCCTGAATGGGGCATTGATTCAGGCTGGTTTTGTCGATGAGATGCTGATCTATCTGGCACCGTGTTTTCTCGGAAGCGGTAGAAACATGGTGAGCCTGAACGATATTGCCAATCTGGCCGACAAGATATCGTTCGAATTTCATGAAATCCGCACGATAGAAAACGATATAAGAATCATAGCGAGATTAACCAAATAGTCGGGGAAACACATGTTTACGGGAATTATTCAGGCAGTTGGAAAAATCGAATCTGTGGCGCCTCAGGGTAAAGATGAAAATGCCGGAGTCCGTTTGCAAATCAATGCAGGGACGTTGTCCATGGACGATGTCAAAACGGGCGATTCGATTGCCTTGAACGGAGCCTGTATGACTGTCGTTGAAAAAACGGAAAACGGTTTCAAAATAGATGTGTCACATGAAAGTCTGGATAAGACAACCGGCCTGGACGGCACGAATGAAGTCAATCTGGAAAAAGCGATGGCGCTGGGCGATATGCTGGGTGGCCATCTGGTTTCCGGCCATGTGGATGGAGTCGGGGTCGTCCGCGAATTTTCACCGGTCGCCGAATCCTGGGAATTGGTCATTGAAGCTCCTTCTCATCTTGGCAAATTTCTGGCTTACAAGGGATCGGTGGCTGTAAACGGTGTTTCCCTGACGATCAACAAAGTGACTGATGTCGAAACAGGATGCCTGTTTTCGATCAATCTGATTCCACATACAATCGAGGTAACGACATTGAAGAATTTAAAGCCCGGTTCCCGTGTCAATCTGGAAATCGATCTGATTGCCCGTTATGTGGAACGCATGCTTGCCGTCAGTAAATAATAGGGACTAGGCTTCAGCTGTTTTCAGATCTACATCATTATCAGATGTCTCATGATAAACGGCGGGCAACATTGTCTTGAGACGATATTGACGTTGCCTGTAGTTTCCCTCGGGACCATTCAGGCCGCAATCCACTTTTTCAAAAAGCCGTCCGATCCGTGAAAGCACCTGACGTTCCTGACCGGTCTGAATCAGGATGAGCTTGCGCTTGCTACGTCTGTAAAACTCACGAATATCGACCAAAAGACAATGACCTTTGTCGGCATTATGAATATCGAGCAAAAGCGCCTCCGGACGCGTCAGTCCGAATACAGCAGCCAGTTCGATGCGGGCGGCCAGAAATGGATGACTGCTGAAGATTTCATGTGTCAGGCATTCCCGGGCGGCAACGGCCCATGATGCAGAATTCGCCTTCAGGGCAATTTTATTCAGGACGGTTGCCGCTTCCGTTTTGCCATTTCCGCTTGCTTTCTGAAGCCAGTATACCGCCTGAATGTCGTTGGATTCATCATCCCGACGTGCCCGCCATGCATGCATGCCTCTTTCATACTGTGCTGTTGCATGTCCAAGATCGGCTGCCAGTTCCAGATAACGTTGGGCATCGTTCATGTTTCTTTGCGAAAATTCTGCCTTTTGGTAAATGAGCGAGAGGGCATACCATGCCTTTGCCAGGCCTTGTTCCCCAGCCTGTGTGAGCCATCGAATCGCTTTTTTGAAACTGGTGGCGGGCGCTCCGGAATTGACGCGGATACCGTCTTCGTTCATTCGTGCGTACCACAATCCTAATGAAAAAGCGGCTTCGGCATTTTTTTGTCGGGCAGCCAGTTCCCACATGGCCTGAATCTCTTCAAATGCCTGACTGTCCTGTTTCAGGAGCAGTTGCCCGCAGCGGAACAGCAAACGGGAAGACTGTTCGTCTATATGACCGGCATCACCCTGCTGGTCTGCCTGTATAATTGAACGTGCGATTGGCAGGGCATGTTGCAGGAAAATGAGGTGATCCCTGTTTTCCCATGCGTGTTCAATCAGTGCGATCTGTGCATCAATGATGCCTGCGTCGGCTGCCCTTGCCGTCCATTTCAGGGCATTGTTTATAATAGATGGCCGGGCATTGGGATCTTTTGCCAGTTCAGCCAATAACCATTGTGCCTCGGCGATATCATGATCGGCTATTGTTTCCAGAATGCGAATGGCTTCGGCATACCTTTTGTCATCGAGCTGGTTGGGGTCTGAAAGGATCAGCCGTGCCAGTACCAGGCCGGCTTCATAATGCCCTTCTGTCAGGGCAGTCCTGTACCAGGATTGGATCGCCACCTGATCCGGAAAATTTCTGGCAATTTCATATGGAATATGGTCGCCAATCAGAAGGCACGCTTCCTTATTGGATTGCGTCGCCGCACGGCTTAACCAGTGCAGGGCAGTGGTCAGGCTTTGAGGGAGGCTTTTTGTCCCGAACAAATACAGCTGACCCAACTGGAGCTGGGCTTCAGCATGGTTTGAGCGCGCTTCGCGCAACAGTTGTAATTCTTCTCGATTAGCCATTTAACGTTGAGAAATCAATTGACCGGCTCCAATTCCTTTCATAAAGGGTTTATGGATAATAATTTTTGCTCCGGTTTTGGAAAGAGAAATATTCAAGTTAACAATTTTGTGTTTGTCAGACAGATATATAACCCTATTCTGTATATTTGGAAACTTTTTTGCGACATAAACGCAACATTTCTGAGTGTCCGGGAAGAGGCTGTCCGCTGGGACTCAATAAAAATCTGTAAATGGTTTGAATGTCGTATTTTTGTGAAGGAAATGGCAGGAAGATGACAATATCGAAGGTTTTGAATATCTGAAACGGAACGGGCCTTTTCCAAGGTACTGGCGACTGCCAGGTTTCTTTTTCAGGGATTCAGGAAATTTGCCTTAAAAAAGAAATGATGTTGATTTACAGCAAGTTAAATGTTTCTCTTCATTTCACTTGTTGGATATGGTTCAGATGCTCCGGATGTGATAAAAATACAACAATTTTGATTCTGAAAGGCCTTAAGGGCAGTATCTCTGCTGTTTTTGTAACGAAATTGTGGCATTGATTTTCATCAAAAGGTATCTTTCGCTTATCCGAGTGCTTAATTGAGCTTGGCATGAATTGAATCGACAGATTTAAGAAACTTCTAAAAGGGAAGGCAAAATGAAAAAAACTCTAATCGCATTGGCTGTGTTGGGTGCTGCTGCAGGCGTAGCCCATGCACAATCCAACGTAACCATCTATGGTATCGTCGATACCGGTTTCATCAAGGAATCCGGTCAGGACATCAAGATGGGTGAAAACGTCAACAACCGTATCGGTTTCCGTGGTGTAGAAGACCTGGGCTCCGGTCAGGCAGCAACTTTCGAACTGGAAAAACGTTTCAATCTGAACGATGGTACCTTGAAGGGTTACAAAGGTGCTGATAACGGCGGTAAAACAACCGACTGGGATGGTGCGGCTAACGTTGGTCTGAAAGGCAGCAACTGGGGTGCCGTTCGTCTGGGCCGTGTCAACGAACTGTCTACGGAAACCATCCGTAAATTCGATCCGTTCTATCAGTATGGTGTTGCTGGCATGATTGACAGCACACAGCGTTCCCCTCGTATTTCGAACACTGTTCGTTACGACAGTCTGAACTGGAGCGGTTTCCATTTTGGCGCTTCCTATTCTCTGGGTGGCAATACCAAGAATCTCAAATCTAGTGATTCCATGTTCGGTGCTGTAGATGCTGGTGCTGATAATGACGGTTACGCAATCTCCCTGGGTTACGACAATGGTCCTCTGGCTCTGGTTGGTAACTGGAGCCGTCTGGCTGATTCCAACAAGTCTTCCGTATGGAACTTGGGCGCAGCTTACAAATTCGGTCCTGCTAAAGTTTCCCTGGTTTATCAGCAGACCAAAGACAAGGGCTGGTATCTGGGTGATCAGACATCGAGCTATGGCGACGCTGCAACAGCTTCTACCCAGAAAGACTGGTTGCTCGGTCTGGAATGGACTCTTGGCCCAGGCCGTCTGAATGCTTCTTTCCAGTACAACAGAGTTAGTGACTATGTTGGCTTCACCAATGGTGATAGCAAGAAACAGTATAAATACGCTTTGGGTTACACCTATAACCTGTCCAAACGTACTTCGATTTACGGTAACGTAGCTTATTCCGATTTGGATGACAACGAACTGGGTGCTTTCTACGGCTATAATAACCGTGACAGCGTCACCGGTGTTCAGGTTGGTATCACCCACAAGTTCTAATTGTCTGAGTTGTGATTCCGATCTGATCGGGATTGCCGCTTGATAACACAAGAACAAAAAGCGCACATGCTTGCATGTGCGCTTTTTTTGCATTCATCAAAAGAAACTCGGGTATAAACGTAAAAAACCTTTTCCAAAAAGATTGCGATCTTGAAATTAATTAAAAATTGTCGAAACAAGCTTATGTGTGTTTTGTAAATACAACATTTTATTGGCTAATTTAAAAAAATCAGTCATGGAAAAGCACGTCAATTACTAATTTCACAGCTTTTTCTTCCGGAACATAGTATTTTTACTTTGTCTGGATAAATCGGGTGGGATTGATTTTCACAGATTTTACACATACCTATTAAAAGGGAAGGCAAAATGAAAAAAACTCTAATCGCATTGGCTGTGTTGGGTGCTGCTGCAGGCGTAGCCCATGCACAATCCAACGTAACCATCTATGGTATCGTCGATACCGGTTTCATCAAGGAATCCGGTCAGGACATCAAGATGGGTGAAAACGTCAACAACCGTATCGGTTTCCGTGGTGTAGAAGATTTGGGATCCGGTCAGGCAGCTACTTTCGAACTGGAAAAACGTTTCGAACTGGCTGATGGTACCAACAAAGGTTATAACGGCTACGAAAATGGTAAAAAAGCAACTGACTGGGATGGTGCAGCCAACGTTGGTCTGAAGGGTAGCAACTGGGGTGCCGTTCGTCTGGGTCGTGTCAATGAACTGTCCACCGAATCCATCCGTAAATTCGATCCGTTCTATCAGTATGGCGTTGGTAGCATGATTTACAGCACCCAGCGTTCTGCCCGTATTTCGAACACTGTTCGTTACGACAGTCTGAACTGGAGCGGTTTCCACTTTGGCGCATCCTATTCTCTGGGATCCAATACCAAGAATGTCGATAATACGTTGACACAGGATGGTGCAGATAACGATGGTTACGCAATTTCCCTGGGTTACGACAATGGTCCTCTGGCCTTGGCAGGTAACTGGAGCCGTGTAGCTGATTCCAACAAGTCTTCCGTCTGGAACCTGGGTGCCGCATACAAATTCGGTCCTGCTCGTGTTTCCCTGGCTTATGAACAGACCAAGGACAAAGGCTGGTGGCTGGGTGATAAGGGTGGTGTAGCTGGTTCTGCTGACAAATATCTAGCATCCACCCAGAAAAACTGGTTGCTGGGTCTGGAATGGACGCTTGGCCCAGGTCGTCTGAACGCTTCCGTTCAGTATGACAGAGTCGGTGATGTAAACCTGGCTAGCTGGAATGGCGATACCAAGAAACTCTGGAAATACGCTTTGGGTTATACCTATAACCTGTCCAAACGTACTTCCCTGTATGGTAACGTTGCCTACACCAGCTACGATGACGAACTGATGGGTACGTACTATGGTGCAAACAACCGTGACAGCGTCACAGGTGTTCAGGTCGGTATCACCCACAAGTTCTGATTGTGCGGAGTGTGATCCCGATCTGATCGGGATTGCAGCCTGATAAGAAAGAACGAAAGGCACACATGCTCGCATGTGTGCCTTTTTTATGCCTGATCGATTCGGCGTTCTTTTTGCCTGTTGATTTTGAAATGTAAATTTCGAGCGGATAGGGCAAGCTTGTGATAGTCTATTGAATCGTGGATCGGGTGTCTGTCGGTTCTGAAACGATAGAGAGCGATATAATCACTCTTTTGTATTTGTGTACGAATTCTGAATGAGGTTTTTTTCATGTGTGGGATTGTAGGGGTTGTTGCCAGACGAAATGTGGTTCCGGTCATGCTGGAAGGATTGAAGAGGCTGGAATACAGGGGATATGATTCCTGCGGTATCGCCTTGTTTACGAACGGGCATCTTGAACGGTCACGCAGCACGTCGCGTGTCGCAGAACTGGAAAAACAGGTCAATCACCAGAACCTTTCGGGCTTTCTGGGGATTGCCCATACCCGCTGGGCGACGCATGGGGCGCCTACAACGGACAATGCCCATCCCCATTTTTCACGCAAGCGGATTGCGCTGGTTCATAACGGGATTATTGAAAACCATGCCGAGCTGCGTGAAGAGCTGACCTCACAAGGTTATATCTTTTCGAGCCAGACCGACACGGAAGTGATTGCCCATCTGATCGATCGGCTGTATCAGGGCGATCTTCTGAAAGCGGTGCAAGGAGCGGTTCGTCGCTTGCGCGGCGCTTTTGCGATTGCGGTTATCAGCAAGGATGAGCCGGACAGGCTGGTCGGCGCAAGAAAAGGATCGCCACTTGTTGTCGGGGTTGGTGAAAATGAGCATTTTCTGGCGTCGGATGCGATGGCGCTTGCGGGGACTACGGACAGGATCATCTATCTGGAAGAAGGCGATGTCGTCGATATCCATCTGAACGATTGCCAGATCTACGCTGAAAATGGCGAGGCAGTATCGCGTGAAGTACGGACTGTCAGCATTTTTTCAGGGGCTGCTGAGTTGGGGCCTTATCGTCATTACATGCAGAAAGAAATTTTCGAGCAGCCAAGAGCGATTGCGGATACCTTGCAGGGTGTTGAAGGAATCAGTGCGGAATTGTTTGGTGAAAAGGCGGCTGCTGTTTTCAGCAATATCGATTCGCTTCTGATTCTGGCGTGTGGGACCAGTTATTATGCCGGTTTGACAGCCAAGTACTGGCTCGAGTCAATTGCAAAAATTCCGGTTGAAGTGGAGATTGCCAGTGAATACCGATATCGCGATAGCGTTTCCGATGAAAACAAGCTGGTTGTAACGATCAGCCAGAGTGGGGAAACGGCGGACACGCTGGCTGGATTACGTCATGCCAATGAGTTGGGTATGTTGAATTCATTGACGATCTGCAATGTGTCGGCGAGTGCGATGGTGCGCGAATGCATGCTGTCATATATCACCCGTGCGGGTGTTGAAATCGGGGTGGCTTCGACCAAAGCGTTTACCACCCAGTTGACGGCGCTTTTCCTTCTGTCATTAACGATTGCCAAGATTCGTGGCAAGCTTTCTGCCGAACAGGAAGCGGAGCATCTGAAATCCTTGCGTCATTTGCCTGTGGCCATTTCTGCTGTATTGGCTCTGGAGCCGCAGATCATTGCCTGGGCTGAAGAGTTTTCGAAATATGAAAATGCACTTTTCCTTGGACGTGGCATTCATTATCCTATTGCGCTGGAAGGGGCTTTGAAGCTGAAGGAAATTTCGTATATTCATGCGGAAGCTTATCCTGCCGGTGAATTGAAACATGGTCCTTTGGCTTTGGTGACTGACAAGATGCCGGTTGTGACGATTGCCCCGAAAGATGATCTGCTGGAAAAACTGAAATCGAATATGCAGGAAGTTCGTGCCCGCGGGGGCCAGCTTTATGTTTTTGCCGATTCGGATACGCAGATGATTTCGGAAGAGGGCATTCACGTTATCCGTATGCCGGAAAATTATGGCTTGCTTTCTCCGATCCTGCATGTGATTCCATTGCAGTTACTGGCATACCATACAGCACTGGTTCGCGGAACGGATGTCGACAAGCCCCGTAATCTGGCCAAATCCGTTACGGTAGAATAAAAAGAGGGAGCGAAACGGCATCGATTTGGCCGGTTCGCTTGCCTGAATTGAAGCAAGGAGTATCTATGGATGCTTTTTGGGAATTTGTGAACAGACGAAGTGTCCGTTTTGTTCTGGCGGCGTTTTGTATCTTGCTGGCGATACAGGGTGTTTACGGTATTGTTATTGCACAAAACAGATGGGATCTCTTTAGAGGGGTGGGGGAAATCGTGCTCTGGGGTTCCTGGGCACTGGTCAATCTCCTGCGGGCTAACGGCAAGGTCCTGCCAAAGCTGAATATTGTCGTCAATATCGGTATTGTCATGTTATTGATCAGCTGGTTTGCCGCCCGTTGAGTTATCATTGAAATACCGGGATGTTCCCGGTTTACTTTCTTTGAAAAAACAGAATCGAGGTTATCTTATGGCAGAAGAAAAAAGCCAGTACGAGGATACGATCGGTTATACCCTGCATGGCAGCCGGTATCTGAACGTGACGAACCGTTGCGGTATCTTGCGATGCGCATTTTGTCCGAAATTCAACGGTGGATGGTCTGTCAAGGAATACGATATGCGGCTTCATCATAATCCTTCTGTAGAGGAGTTGATTGAAGCGGCAGGCAATCCTGCAGATTACAGGGAGATCGTTTTTTGCGGTATGGGTGAATCGACAATGCGGCTCGATGTCATGCTGGAAGTGGGCAGAAAGCTGAAGGAAAAGGGCGCGAAGCTTCGCCTGAATACCAATGGCACTGGCAGTATGTTGAACGGTCGTGATATCGCTGCGGAACTGGTTGCTGTCATTCCCACGCTTTCCGTTTCTCTGAATGCGCAGGATGAAGAAACCTATGACCGCCATTGCCGTCCCAAAAATGCCGGGACTTATGCGGCTGTGATTGACTTTATCAAAAGTGCGAAAAAGGCCGGTGGCGATGTGACAGTGACGGCTATCGACGGTTTGCCAGGTGTCGATATTGCGAAATGTGAAGCAATTGCCAACGATCTGGGTGTCAAGTTCAGACGTCGTGTTCTGGATGATCTGGTTTGATGTCTCAAGGAAGTTTATCTAGATTTTGACTATTCCATAATCAGTATATTTGTTGAGCATTGATTTTGTTTCATTCTGGATGAGACGCGTTGATTCTGTGATGACATTATCATCAAATCCGAATATATGGGACAAATGCACGCACACTGCGGAGTATCGTATACGTTTTACCTTGACGCCTGAATTTTTCAGGCGATCTCCTATTTCCAGATCTTCGCCGCCTTCCTGAATTCGCTCGTCAAAACCGTTTACGTTGATAATGTCGCTCTTCCAGCCCGAAGTATTGTGTCCATTCCATCTGTTTTCGGTGGGGATGAGATTAAACAGTGTGTTGAATGGCCAGCGTGCGATCAGTCGAAGCTTTTTGGCATAAGTGGGATATCCATGTGCCTGGAGCCACATAATGTCGAATGCGTCATTTGACAGAATTTCTTCCTGACCTATTTGCAAGCTGCAACACATCGGCAATTTGCTATGTCCACCTGACAAAAAGTGGTTCGGGGTTGCCTTGTTTTTGTGGTTCTTCACAAAATCGAATCGGGGGATGCAATTGTCTTCGGTAAAAATAAGATAATCGCCTTCGGCGTGCATGACTGCCCGATTGAGCATGAGGCTTTTCTGACATCCATTTTGGGGATGCCATAAATGCTCAACTTCCATACCTGAGGTTTTGCGAAAGTTATCAATCAGGGTTTTGGTCTGATGAACTGATCCGTCGTCTGCAATGACCAGCTGGAATTGTTTATAGTTCTGATTTTCATAACCCCACAATACCTTCTCAAGCCATTCGGGCGAGTTGCGGGTGCTGATAATCACGGAGATGGGGTGTGCCATGGAATGCCTTATCAAGACGGTAGGAATGGAGAGCGTCAGATGAATAATACCGAAATAACCTATTGAAATATATTATTTTTCTAAATTGTTACAATTGAGATCCAGGTGAGGATTGAGAGTGCAGGGCATTTCCATGCACTCAGAAATTCTACGAGCCGGATTGATGAAAAAAATTGAAAATTTAACTCGTCGCTTGACCTTTGCCAACAGCACGATCCTTAAAGTTAAGCTATACTTCATGCGTGATGGTTCCCCGGAAAAAAGGGGATAAAAGGGAATTCGGTTCCGTCAATCCAGACTATTCCGAAGCTGCCCCCGCAACTGTGTGCGGTAGTGATGCATCCGTAAACCACTGGGAAACCGGGAAGGAAGATGTATTGTGTTAATCCGCAAGCCAGGAGACCTGCCATTGCATGAATTTCCCGAAACCAGGGCGGGGTGCCCTGAAGGAAAACTGTCTTTCTGGAATGATTACCGCCTTTCTGTTGTCGAATCTTTAGGCTCTCCGGTTCTGTTTTCTTTGCGCGCCCTGTCCAGAACCAACAGAGGTTATGAATGAAAGCGGAAGAAAGCGCCGTTATCGACAGGGATCCCGCATCGCCAATACCATCCGTATTGCCGCCACTGCCGCAGCGTATCGTCAAACGTGACGGCGCCGATGTTCCTTTTGATGCCAACCGTATTACTGTCGCACTGACAAAAGCCGGACGGGCAACCGGAGACTTTGGTGAAGATGAAGCCCATTTGCTGACGCAAAGAACGTTGAAGGTTTTGCGCCATCGTTTTGTCGGAGCGCCGCCGACGGTTGAACAGGTTCAGGATGTCGTCGAGCAGATGCTTGTCGATGCCAATCACACGAAGACTTTCCGTGCCTATGCCACGTATCGTGACCAGCGCCATCGTTTGCGTCAGGACAGAAGGACGCTTGTGGACGTGGCTTCTTCTGTTGAAGAATATGTCGATCGTGCCGACTGGCGTGTTCAGGCCAATGCCAATCAGGGCTATTCGCTGGGTGGCCTGATTCTGAATGTATCCGGCAAGGTGACGGCCAATTACTGGCTGAGTCATGTTTATTCCCCCGAAATCGGACAGGCACATCGGGATGCCGATTATCATATTCATGATCTGGATATGCTGTGTGGTTATTGCGCAGGCTGGTCCTTGAGACAGCTTCTGTATGAAGGATTCAATGGCATTGCAGGCAAACCTGAGGCAGATCCTCCCAAGCATTTTTCAACGGCATTGGGCCAGATGGTCAATTTTCTGGGGACGCTTCAAAACGAATGGGCCGGTGCGCAGGCGTTCAGCTCCTTCGATACATATCTGGCTCCTTATGTCAGGAATGACAAGCTCTCCTATGACAATGTTCGCCAGAGTATGCAGGAATTCATTTATAACCTGAATGTTCCTTCGCGCTGGGGAACGCAGACTCCTTTCACCAACCTGACTTTCGACTGGGTTTGTCCTGAAGATTTGCGCGAGCAGGTACCGGTGATTGCCGGACAGGAAATGGCGTTCACCTATGGTGAATTGCAGGAAGAAATGGATATGCTGAACCGTGCCTACATCGAAGTGATGACGGCAGGTGACCGGCGTGGAAGGGTATTTACTTTCCCGATCCCGACTTACAATATTACGTCCGATTTTCCATGGGAATCGGAAAATGCAGAGCGCCTTTTTGCGATGACAGCGAAATACGGTTTGCCGTATTTCCAGAATTTCCTGAATTCAGATCTCTCACCGAATATGGTGCGGTCCATGTGCTGTCGTTTGCAACTTGATTTGAGAGAGCTGTTGAAACGCGGTAACGGTTTGTTCGGCTCGGCGGAGCAGACCGGATCGATTGGCGTGGTGACAATCAATTGTGCCCGTCTCGGCTATCTGTTCAAAGGGGATGAAAAAGGGCTTCTGAGCAGGCTGGATTATCTGGCCGACATGGCAAAAGACAGTCTGGAAATCAAGCGAAAAGTCGTACAGCGTTTGATGGATGACGGCCTTTTCCCCTATACGCGCCGTTATCTCGGCAAGCTGCGCAATCACTTTTCGACCATTGGTGTGAATGGCATCAACGAGATGGTCCGCAATTTTACTGATGGAAAAGACGATATTACGACTGAATTCGGTCATGCACTGGCCTTGCGCCTGCTGGATCATTTGCGTGAACGGATGAAGGGCTATCAGGAAGAAACCGGCAGTCTTTACAATCTGGAAGCCACGCCGGCGGAAGGCACGACTTACCGGTTTGCACGTGAAGACAAAAAACGATATCCGGACATTTTGCAGGCTGGTACGGAAGAACATCCTTATTACACGAATTCCTCGCAGCTACCTGTTGGTTACACCGATGATCCGTTTGAAGCCCTGAATTGTCAGGATGACCTGCAAATCCGTTATACGGGCGGTACGGTGCTTCACTTGTATATGCAGGAACAGATTTCCTCGCCGGAAGCCTGCAGAAAACTGGTGAAAACGGCCTTGACGAATTATCGCCTGCCTTATCTGACGGTAACACCGACGTTCTCGATTTGTCCGAAGCACGGTTATCTGGCAGGAGAACATGAGTTTTGTCCGGTTTGCGATGAAGAGCTTATGGCTGAAATATCGAAGAACCCGCAATGATTTTTAATGAAAAGGAATGAAAATGGATAAATCACAATTGCCACAGGAAAAAAGACAACGTTGTGAAGTATGGACGCGCGTAATGGGTTATCACAGACCCGTTTCCGAGTTCAATCCGGGTAAGCAAAGCGAACATCACGATCGGGTTCATTTTGCTGAAACCCCTGTTGACGAACTGGACAAGATTTGTGGTTGCGGTCGATAGTATCAATGTTCGAGTCGGGGGAATCACGCCGTTTACGACGATCGATTTCCCCGGAAGACTAGCTGCCGTCATTTTCTGTCAGGGATGTCCCTGGCATTGTCGCTACTGCCATAACCGGCATTTGCTGGGTCCTGAAGTGGCACCCCAATATTCATGGAACGATACCCTTCGATGGCTGGAAACCAGAAGGGGGCTGCTTGAAGGAGTTGTTTTCAGCGGCGGTGAGCCCTTGTTGCAAAAACAATTGCCTGAAGCGATCGGCCAAATTCGTCAAAACGGTTTTGAGGCTGCCCTTCATACTTCAGGTGTTTACCCGGAAAGATTGTCAAAAGTGCTGCCTTTGATTGAATGGGTCGGACTGGATATCAAGGCTCCTTTCGATGAGTATGAACTCATTACCGGCGGTGGTAATGGACAACGTGCAAAAGATTCCCTTGTCCGGATTCTGGATTCAGGAAAGGATTATGAATTGCGCTGTACTGTCGATCCTCTTTTTTTCAATCCTGAAAATGCCGGAAAAATGGCGAAACAGCTGATGGAGCTGGGTGCCAGTCATCTGCTTTTGCAGCCATATCGGGATCTGGCCACGCGACGTACTCAAGCTGTCTCAAAGGAAATCATTACGTCAATCGAACGTTTTCTTCCGGTCGTGAAACAGCGCCATTGAATATTTCTCAGTATATTGCTTAAGTTTTATCAAACGAATCAATATCTTGAAAATGTCGTACGATTGACTGCGTTACCATGATTCTGTTGGTTCTGACAGGTGATGGATATGGACGGTTTTCTGACAGAGGTATTGTTGCTGGTTGCGTTGACCTTGCTGAACGGTCTTTTTGCCATGTCGGAAATCGCGCTGGTTTCCTCGAAAAAGGTTCGTTTGCAGAATCTGTCGGATAAGGGCAGTGCAGGTGCCACAAAGGCGCTTGAATTATACCGGTTCCCTTCCCGTTTTCTTTCTACTATTCAAGTCGGCATTACATCCATCGGCATATTGAGCGGCGCAATCGGTGAAAAGGCCTTGTCCGCGCCGTTGGCAAAATGGATTTCCGGAATTCCGTTTTTTCAGTCATATGCCCACGGTATAGCTTTGACTGTGACCGTTATTGTATTGACCTATTTTACGGTTGTTATCGGTGAGCTTGTGCCGAAAAGTGTGGCCTTGCTGGCGCCGGAAAGATGGGCTTCGCTGATGGCACGGCCTTTGAGCTGGGTCGCTTTTGCTTCGCGCCCTCTGGTTCTGCTACTGGCGAGATCGAGTGAGTGGCTGCTGGAAGCTTTTGGAGTGACGAAGGACAATGAGCCTCCTGTCAGCGATAACGAAATCAAGGCTTTGATGGTACAGGGAACACGGGCGGGTGTTTTTCATGAGAGCGAAGAAGAGATCGTTTCCAATGTCCTGAGGCTGGATCAGCAACCGGTTGTGGAAATCATGACGCCAAGACACGATATGACGATAATCGATTTGAAAGATCCGATAGAGCATGTGAGAAACCGGATTGCTGAATCGGATCATACGCGGCTGGTGGTATGCAAAAACGGGCTTCAACATGTTCTCGGCGTTCTCCGTACAGGAGATTTGTTGAAAAAGACGGTGAACGGGAATGCGGTTACTTTTGAAGATATCCGACAGGTATTACGCAGCCCGGCATATGTTCCTGAAGCCGTCAGTACGATCCAGCTGATGGAAAATTTCCGTCGTTCGAACAATTCATTTGCCCTGATTGTCGATGAGTACGGCGAAGTACAGGGAATGGTGACGCTGACGGATGTTCTGGCGGCCATTGTCGGTGACTATTCCAGTCCGGAAATCATGGTTGAAAACGACCTGGTTCGGCGGAGCGACGGTTCCTGGCTGGCGGATGGTGAAATGAGCATGGAACGGCTAACCGGCGAATTGGGTATAAAAGGAACGCTGCCGGGAGAGGAGACGCATCGTTTTCATACGGTTGGTGGGTTCGTCATGTTTATGCTGGGAAAAATTCCTGCTCCTGCTGACAATTTTGAAATCGATGGCTGGCGGTTTGAGGTAATGGATATGGATAAGAACCGGGTCGATAAAGTGCTGGTTTCCAAAGTCGACAGCCCGGCAAAAAATGATGAGTTTGCACAATCATGATGTCTGCTCTGTTGTACATCCCGCTATCTTCTTCAAGATGGATTAGCCTCACTAACCGTCTCATCGTATAATCGCTACGAGTCCATAAAAATAAAACTGAACGGATTTTCCCTTGAATCAACATCAAAGTACCGGTTCCCACGATTCGTTTTTGAATACGATTGAGCCCGATATGGAAGGCGTCAACCGGATTATCCGGGAACAGCTGCATTCAAATGTTCCTTTCATCAGCCAGATTGCAGAATATCTCATCAATGCCGGTGGTAAACGGATTCGTCCGGCTTTGGTGCTATTGATGGCAAGGGCTTTCGGGTATCAGGGAACACAGCATCAGATGCTTGCCGCCATGATCGAATTCATTCATACCGCGACGCTTTTGCATGACGATGTTGTGGATGAGGCGGATTTGCGCAGGGGCAAATCGAGTGCCAATGCTCTATACGGAAATGCTGCTCCGGTTCTTGTCGGCGATTTTCTTTACACTCGCGCATTCCAGATGATTGTCGCCGTCAATGATATGCGTATCCTGCCCGTTTTGTCCGACGCAACGAATCTCATCGCAGAAGGCGAGGTAATGCAGCTTGTCAATGTGCGTAATCCCGATATCGATGAAAAGCGGTATATGGAGGTTATTTATGCGAAGACGGCCAAGTTATTTGAAGTTTCCGCTGTATTGGGCGCCTTGATTGCCAATGCCTCGGAGAAAGAAATTGAGGCTGCGGCTGCGTATGGCCGCTCTCTCGGGATCGCTTTTCAGCTGATCGATGATTTGCTCGATTACGCCGGTGAAACGGATGTTCTGGGCAAAACTGTGGGAAACGATTTGCGGGAAGGCAAGATGACGTTGCCGCTTATTTTTCTGATGTCTCATTGCGACGAGGATGTCAGGAAAAAGATTCGGGAGTGTGTTGAAAACCATGACGAAACGCTGCTTTCTTTCATATTGGAAGCGGTCAAGGCCAGTGATGCACTCGACTATACCGGACAGATGGCCCAGGATGCTGCAAATGAAGCGACACGGACCTTGTCCTTTTTGCGGGATAGTCAATACAAGAATTCTCTGATAAAATTATCGACCTTCTCAGCGGAAAGAAATTATTGATTTCCGCTTTCTCAAGTCGGGGTGTGGCTCAGCCTGGTAGAGCGCTACGTTCGGGACGTAGAGGCCGGAGGTTCGAATCCTCTCACCCCGACCAGCTTCGAAAGTATTTTCCCGTCTTTGCTTTTTATGCCTTTTTAATCATTTTTCTGTTAAGGCACTTCTCCTCATCCCGCACAAAATTCCATTTTCAACTCTTTATCGAGCAGACGTTTGAAGAAAGTGGATTTTGGTAATTCTCCTTTGTCAAAATCTTGCATACGCTTGTTTCGATGAAATATTTCCCCAAAATTCACTGGGTGAATGATTTGTTTTTTTGCCGCAAATAAAATGGGTTTTTCTTATATCAAATTGCGTTTTTGATATGAAAATGGAATAAAATCAGCATATTTGTCATGCAACAGAGGCAATGAAGTATTGATTTTTCAGAAAAGCCGACTTCCTGCTGTCTAGCTGTCCAGACAGGAAGTCTTTTATTTTTTATGATCCAACCTACCGAGATTTTTTATGTCCAACGAAACAATCAAGATGACCAGCGGTGAGTACGTTCCTATTGAAATGCATAAGGTGCGTGTTGTTCAGAAACTTAATCTTTTGCCGATTGAACAACGACTGAAAGCGATGGAAGACGCCGGTTTCAATACATTCCTGCTCCAGAACCGTGATGTGTTTATGGACATGCTGACGGACAGCGGTACCAATGCAATGTCTGACCAGCAGATCGCTTCGATGATGGTTGCAGATGATGCT
>JAHYZB010000088.1:0-6288 GCA_019424645.1 Oxalobacter formigenes | reverse complement strand
TCAGGGTCGTGCCGCTGAGCATATCATTTCCCAGGTTTTTGTGAAAAAGGGCGATATCGTTCCGATGAACTTCCATTTCACCACGACAAAAGCCCATATTGAGCTGGCTGGTGGCAAGATTGCTGAACTGTTTACTGATGACGCGCTTGAAATTAAATCCGACAAGCCTTTCAAGGGCAATATGGATGTCAACAAGCTGAAAGAAGTTATCAAAACCCACGGTAAGGAGCATATCCCTTATATCCGTATGGAAGCGGGCACGAACCTGATTGGTGGTCAGCCTTTCTCAATTGAAAACATGCGTGCCGTTCGTAAAGTGGCCGATGAAAACGGAATCATGATCGTACTGGATATCAGTCTGGTTTGCGAAAATATGTACTTCGTCAAAATGCGTGAACCGGAATTCCAGGACAAGACACCGCAGGAAATTCTGCGCACTTTGTGTGACCTGTCCGATATCGTTTACTTCTCGGCTCGCAAGATCAGTTGTTCCAGAGGGGGTGGTATCGCTACGAAGAACAAGGATCTGTATCTGAAGATGCGTGACATGATTCCTCTGTTCGAAGGTTTCCTGACTTATGGTGGTATTTCCGTTCGTGAAATTGAAGCCATGACAGTCGGTTTGCATGAAGCGGTTGACTGGAACGTTATCCGTCATTCGCCTGAATTCATTAAATATCTGGTCGATAGCCTGGATAAAAAAGGCATTCCTGTTATTACACCTGCCGGTGGCCTTGGTTGTCATCTGGATGCTCGGGGATTCCTGCCTCATCTGACTTCTTTCGATTATCCTGCAGGCGCTTTGGCCGCAGCTTTGTATATCGTTTCCGGTGTCCGGGGTATGGAACGTGGCACGATTTCGATGGATCGTGACGATCAGGGCAATGATGTACCATCCGAAGTTGAACTGCTTCGTCTCGCTTTCCCGCGTCGTGTCTTTACCCTGTCCCAGGTCAAGTATGCGGAAGATCGTATTGAATGGCTGTGGAAAAACCGTGAGCTGATCGGCGGTCTGAGATTCACCGAAGAACCGAAAGTGCTGCGTTTCTTCGTCGGTCGTCTGGAAGCTTCTTCTGACTGGCCACAGAAACTGCTCGCGAAGTTCAGAGAAGATTTCGGCGACAGCTTGTAATCCTGTTTGCCAATATAGTTTGAAAAGCGACCCGAAACGGTCGCTTTTTTCGACAGGCATCATTCAGGAAAGACAGGAATCTCTTCGCTTTTAAAAGAAGAGGTGCCGAAGAAAATATTGTTCAATTTACAGATTATGCTTACCGTACTCGAAAGTACCGATTCGGTTTTGTCTGCTGCCTGGAAAATGGTGGCTGATTCCCGTTTTTCCATTTTTGATGCGCTCATTTCTCATGAGCAGACTGCCGGCCGGGGCCAATACGGCCGTTCATGGGCCAGTCCACGAGGCAATGTTTATGCCGCTATCCGACTTCCGTATTCAGCTCCTTTTGACAATACGGAAGCAGCTTTGGCATTATCTTGTTGCATTGCCGCAACACTTGCCGATTTCGGGTTCGACATCAAAATCAAGTGGTTGAATGATCTCGTGATTGACGGGGGAAAAGTCGCTGGTGTTCTCCTCGAACAAAAAGGCGAAACACTGATCGCCGGTGTCGGCATCAATCTGGTTTCTTCTCCGGATGCTTTTTCGCTTCGTGAAAATACAGCACTTCCCGCTACCAGCCTGAATAAGGTCAGTCCGGATGCTGCGAAGAACCTGACCCCGGAAATGATTGTTGAAAATCTGCTTTCCCGGCTGGCGAAACTTGATTTAGGCAGTTTTTCCAAATCGTGGCGTAGTGAAGCGCTTTCCCGGCTCCTGTGGCTGAATGAGACTGTATGTCTTGATCTGGATGGATCGATTGTCAATGGCGTACTGGTTGGTATTGACGAACGGGGTGGTTTGCTGCTGGCAACTGAGGAAGGTATCAAGACATTTATGAGAGGCTCGATAAGAAAAGCGTCTGTATGACAGACGTTTTGGTTTGTATGGAATCGGATCATGACTTGGCTGGCCGTTTCCGGAAGAAATCAGTTAGTTTTCGGTTTGATTTTCGGAAGACACAATCCCGTTTTTCACGTTATGAAGTCCGTTTCAAAGCATGACGGGCACATTCACAGTGGATTTTAGGTGGTGAATCTGTGCAGAAATGGAAATTTCTTTGTTTCCCGAGAGTTTTTCATGGGAAACAACGCCATTACATATTTTATAATTTGCTTTAAAATTGAAATATTTGGCTTTTGAAGCAGGTTTGGCTGAGTTTAATGAAACAACGCCATGTTTATCGGTTCTGCTTCGGGCGGTTTTGCCATCCGTTTTTTATCTCGGCCAGAAACGGCGGAGTTTTTGGGTGTATTTCCAATAACAGACTGAATCAGCGACTGTGCTGAGAAGAGAAATGAATCTTAAAAAAAGAACCTTTGAAGAAGTCCGGGAGTCTCTGCGTGGCAAAGTCATCCTGGTAGTAAACCGCGGTATCCCCGCACGTCGTATTTGCCGATCCATTGGGGAACGGTTTGAAGCTGTTTCTGCAATGACGGTAACCGATGTTGACAAGACGCAGCCTGCAGCTGCTTCTGCTCAGGAACTGATTCTTCTGGGTTCTGATCCACGTGCTTACCTCCATCTTGAGAAAATCATGGAGCTGGCAAAACAACGCAATGTTGTTGCCATGCATCCGGGTTGGGGTTTTGCCAGTGAAGACATGCTTTTCCCGAAACTCGCTGAGGAAGCCGGTATTACGTTTATTGGCGCATCTGCTGACGCGATGTTCAAACTTGGCAACAAGGTTCAGGCTCGCCTTGTCGCGCGCGAGGTCGGTGTTCCTGTCGTTCCGGGTTCAGATGATTCTGTCGATGTCGAACAGGCGCGAGCTATCATCGAGGAAATCGGTTTGCCGATCATGCTCAAAGCTGAAGGTGGCGGCGGCGGACGTGGTATTTTCCGGGTAACCAATCAGGAAGAGCTTGAAGATGCTTTTAACAAGGCATCAGCCATGGCTCAGGCGTCCTTTGGCAATCCTCGCTTGTTTGTGGAAAAATACCTCCCTAATGTTCATCATATTGAAATTCAGGTCATAGCTGACCGTTGGGGCAGTGTTTTTGCCTTTGACGAACGCGACTGTACAGTGCAGCGTAACAACCAGAAGCTGATTGAAATCACTCCTTCACCATGGGCAGGAATTACGCCTGAGTTGCGTGAACAGCTCAAGGAATATGCACGCCGGATGGTAAAGGCTGTGGGCTACCATTCTGTTGCCACGGTCGAGTTTCTGGTTACCGAAGATTCAACGCCTTACATGATTGAAGTCAATACCCGTTTGCAGGTTGAACACGGTATTACAGAAAGCCGTTACGGGGTTGATCTGGTAGAAGAGCAGATCGCTATCGCTTTCGGTTCGGAATTGCGTTTTAACGACGAAAATACGCGCCCGATTTTCACGTCCATGCAGGTGCGTGTCAATCTTGAAGACCCTCAGGATGGATTTACGCCAAACTCGGGGCTGATTACCCGTTACGTTTCGACTGGTGGTCCCGGTGTTCGGCTCGATTCGAATCTGTCGGCCGGCTATGAATTCCCGTCCAATTATGACTCGGCTGGCGCTCTGTTGATTACCTATTCGCACGATTGGCAGAAAACCATGGGTATCATGGAGCGTGCGCTTTCCGAATATGTGATCGGTGGTCTCAAGACGACCATTCCGTTTATGGAAAAAATTATCAGTGATGAAAATTTCCGTAACGGCAATATCACGACGACCTATATCCACGACCATCCGGAATTGCTTAATTACACGGATCTTGCGCCTGAAAAAGAACGCCTGGCCAAGCTCGTGGCTGAAATTTCCGCCCGTGGATACAACCCTTATGTTTCGCTGGGAACGTATCGCAATCGCAATACACCTTCACTGGGCAGTTTCAAGGCGATCCTGCCAGAGATCACTTCCAAGACTAAGCGTACTCCATCGCCTTATCCGCGTGGTGACCGCCGCGCGCTGCTCGACTTTGTGCGGGATAGCGGAAAAATCCACTTTACGGATACGACGACGCGCGACATGACGCAGTCCAATAACGGCAATCGCATGCGTCTGGCGGAAGACAGGCTTGTAGGACCTTATCTGGACAATCTTGGACTGTTTTCCATCGAAAATGGTGGTGGCGCCCACTTCCATGTGGCCATGCTTGCCAACATGACGTATCCGTTCAGGGAAGCGCGTGAATGGAACAGTTTTGCGCCGAAGACTCTGAAACAGTTACTGATCCGTTCGACCAATGTGCTGGGTTACAGCCCGCAGCCAAGAAACCTGATGAGGCTGACTGGCGAAATGATCTGCGACCACTACGACGTGGTTCGCTGCTTCGACTTCCTGAATGAACCCGCCAATATGCTGCCGATTACGGAAGTTGTCATGGACCGCAAGGACAAGGTCTTTGAACCGGCTCTGTCACTGTCTTATGCAAAGGGTTTTGATATTGAGCACTACCTAAGGGTCACGGAATCCATTATCGCCATGATGTCCAGGGTATCTGGCTTGTCGGAAAAAGCGGTAACCCGTGAATTCATTCTGGGTTTGAAGGATATGGCAGGTGTTTGTCCGCCGAAATTCATGCGCGAACTGGTCACTGCACTCAGAAAACGTTGGCCTGAACTGGTTCTGCACTATCATCGGCATGTTACTGACGGCCTGTTCCTGCCTGCCTGTGCTGCTGCTGCGGAAGCGGGTTGCCAGATCGTCGATGCCGGACTGGGCGCTTCAGTTCGCAGTTATGGTCAGGGCGATATCGGTTCGCTCGCCGCTTATATGGAAGACGAACTGGGTCTTCAGACGAGTCTCAACCGGGAAGCATTGCGTGATGCCAATTTCGTTTGCAAACAGTTCATGCCGTATTTTGACCGTTACTGCTCGCCTTATTTCCAGGGTGTTGACCATGACGTTATCCGTTATGCCATGCCGGGCGGAGCGACATCTTCTTCGCAGGAAGGTGCGGTCAAGCAGGGCTATATCCAGTTGCTTCCGTACATGCTCGACTTTCTGGCCTATACGCGCCAGATCGTTCGCTATCATGACGTAACGCCGGGCTCGCAAACTACATGGAACACAGCGTTTCTTGCTGTTACCGGCGCATACCAGCGTGGTGGTCTGCCTGCAGTTCAGCAACTGCTTTCAGTACTCAAAACCGTTACTGAAACCAGGGAAGAAGATCTCACGGATGAAATCAGGCAGAAGCGTCTTGACACATATCGTGACTGCAACGAAGCTTTCCAGAATCTTTTGATGGGCAAGTTTGGACGTTTGCCGCTTGGTTTCCCGGATGACTGGGTTTACCAGAGTGCCTTTGGCGCCGACTGGAAAAATGCCATCGCATCCCGTACGGAAGTATCGCCATTGGAAAATCTTGCGCCTGTCGACATGGAAGTCGAAAAGGCCGAACTGGCAAGACTTCTGAAACGTGATCCTACCGATGAAGAGTTTGTCATGTACCTGAACCATCCTGCGGATGCGATCAAGACGATCGAGTTCCAGAAGAAATTCGGAAACCCGAACCATCTGCCACTGGATGTGTGGTTTGAGGGTATCAAACCGGGGCAGACGCTCAATTTCAATACGACCAGCGGCAAGCCGCACCAGATGCTTCTTCTGAGTATCGATCCGGTTAACGATGATGGTGTTGCCACGGTACGGTACGTTCTGGACTCCGAAATTCTGACAAGCGAAGTCCAGATCGACGCTCCTGTAACGGCTGCCGGTGGTGGCGGTGGTTCGGTCATTGCGGAAAATGGCAATCAGTATCATGTCGGCAGCCCGCGCAAAGCCGATCTCTGGATTGTGCATGTCAAGGAAGGTGATATTGTCAAGCAGGGACAGGAACTCTTTAACGTTTCCATCATGAAGCAGGAAAGATCGGTTCTGGCTCCGGTGAACGGGATCGTCAAGCGGGTCGTCAAGACTGCCGACTTCAAGAAAGACCACCGTATGGTACCGGTACTCGAAGGAGAGTTGATTGTCGAACTTTCGCCTGTGCCGAAACTTTGCCCGAAATGCTCCTATCCAATCACGGATGAACATGCCAAATTCTGTCCATTCTGTGGAACGGAAGTGTCGAGCGAATCTTAAGCAGTAATGCCTGAAACAGCTTTATAGGCGTTTCGGTTCTTCAAATAAAAACCGCCGGTTGATCCGGCGGTTTTTATTTTGTACGAGAATCGCTGCTGATAGCACATGCCTCTTGTAAGGAGATTCCATTTTCTTGCAAAAATGAAGGTCGAGATGCTTC
>JAHYZB010000087.1:46990-47346 GCA_019424645.1 Oxalobacter formigenes | reverse complement strand
ATGCGCTGGTTATGACCGGCGGGAATGGTGGCAAGGGAGGCGCCAGTGATGGAGTGTCCGAGGTTACCGTCACGTCCGGTGAAAATGGTGGCTTAGGCGGCAATTCCATTCTGAATGTGACGACGACGCTGCAATTGAATACCCTGACGGCATCTTCAGGCACGAACGGTGCCAATGGAACAGGCAGTGTCCATTCCGGAACAGGAGGAACGGGCGGGAATGTCTCTCTGGCAGCTGATACGGCCATTTTGAATCAGGGAACGATCAGCAAAAATGACGGGGTCCTGAAAGTTTTTTTCAATAATCTGGATATGACCGGTAACGATACGACGCTGACCCTGAACAAGACGACGGCA
>JAHYZB010000087.1:31232-46980 GCA_019424645.1 Oxalobacter formigenes | reverse complement strand
CGATACCGGCGTCCAGCTGGGTACGCTGATTTTCGGTGGCGCCCGCAATATGACCACAAGTGGAGATGGCGCTTTCGCGATTAATGGCATCCGGGTGATGGGCAAAGATGCGACGTATACGGGTACGGCTCTGGATGCGTCCGGCAAAAACCTGTATTTCTACTTGCCTGCAGGGATGGCGAAAGATGAGGTGATGCTGCATTCGAATTCAGCCGTCAATACGGAAGGCTCCCACGTCGATGTGGCGGCAGCAGGACCAATTGCGCATTTGAGCAATGGGGAAAAAGTCATCCTGATCGACAAAACGACGGGAACGATTGCAGATAACGGCAAGAAAACGTCCATTTTCTATCAGGGGGCCACCCAGTATGATCTGGTCGTGAGAAGTGAGCCATCCGCCTCGCCAACGGCACGTGCGCCTGAGGATGTCTCCGGTCAGCTGGTTCTGATCCGGGAAGGCAAAAACGTGTATGGACAGGCTTATGCGGAAGGCCAGATTGCCGGGTTGGCAGCCGTCATGCAGAGTGGCGATCTGGTTGCCCGCTTCGGCGACAAGTTATCCATGATCGAAAAACCGGGCCCGGAAGCGTTCTTTTCCATGCAGGGCACGAGTGAGAAGGTCAAGACAGGCAGCCACATCAAATCGAACGGCTTCGAAGCGATGGGCGGTGTGGCGACGCATCAGAAAACCACCGTAGGCACGATTCACGCAGGTGTTTTCCTTGAAGGGGGTTGGGGCAGTTACGACGCTTATAACAGCTTTCCGACCGTCAAGGTCAAGGGGGACGGCAATACGAAATATTTCGGGGGCGGTGTGATCGCCCGTCATGACTTCGACAACAACTTCTATCTGGAAGGATCGTTACGCGGCGGCAAGGTCAAGACCGATTACAGTACCAATGACATGGGTGCAGGCGCATCTTTTGATTCAAGTGTCTGGTATTACGGCGCACATGGCGGTATCGGTTACAAGATCCCGGTGCGCGACAAAGGCAATGTCGATGTATATGGCAAGGTCTTGTGGACGCAGATAAACAGTGACAATGTCACGACTGGCGCAAATGAGAAAGTCCACTTCGACAGTGCCGATTCAGTGCGCTCCCGCCTTGGCGTCCGCTACAACCATCAGCTTGATGAAAAAGTGAAAGGCTTTGTCGGCGTGGCCTGGGATCATGAATTCAAGGGGTCGCTGGCATCGACCTTAAATGGTGTGGCGATGGGCGAACCTGATATGAAAGGTTCGACCGGACTGCTGGAACTGGGCGTTTCCTGGCAGGCGCAAAAAGCCTGGACGTTCGACGCCAACCTGAGAGGCATGGCAGGCAAGCATGAAGGGGTGACCGGCATGGTCACGGCAAAATATGCCTTTTAAACAGGCAATGCGTTTTCATTCCTTTTTTTGATTGTCACACAAGCGAAACGAACGGAGGTGAAATTCCGTTCGTTTCGCTTGTTAAAGGCGAGAATTCACTTTCCAATTTTCCGTATTTATTTACTGATAATTTCTTTCAGTTTTAAAAAAAAAGATTGAACATTTATCTTTATTTTTCCAATTTGACGATTTGATAACTTTTTTTTTGAAGTTTCTGCCTTTATTGTTGCCTTTTCGACAAAATTTTTTCATTTTTGCCATAAACATTTTGGATAACATTTATTAATATATCGATAGTATTTATTAATAAATCGACAATATTCACCAGTATGTTTGGCAATTCTTTATTGGATTGTTTTTGAACCTGAAAATTGCCCAGCGTATCTCCTAATACAGATATAAGAGGCGGCAGCATGGCAATCGGAATCGTAAGGGCGCTTAACGGAACGACGACGGCAAAAAATGATAAAGGCGAGGTGCGTGTCTTGCGAACCGGAGATCCGGTACAAGCCAATGAAGTCATCCAGGCAAGTGACGGCAGTACGGTGCATATCGTATTCAACAACGGCAATTTTGCTACAGTGGGAAGTGGTGACAGCCTGATGCTCGACCCATCGGTTTTTGACCAGGCTGCTGAAACCAGACAGGTGAATACCCCCACTGTTGCCGATCTTCAGACGATGATCGAAGCGGGCGACGATCCGACGTATGTTGCCGAAGCAACCGCTGCCGGTGTGGAAGCCAATGTGGCGGGGGATTCCAGCCATTCAGGTTCCCATTCGTTCGTTGTCGTAAATCAGGATGCCGCAATGGGTAAGCTGACTCCGGGGTTCGAGACGACGACTTTTTCCAGTCCGGTGCCACGGGAATATGTTTATGACGGCATTCTGGATACGGCACCGGAAATCGATGCGGCCGCGAGTGATTTGTCCGTTTCAGTACGGGAAGCCGGGGTCAGGGGGAATGATTTGACGATACCGGGTGCCAATCCCAATGCGACGTATTCGGGTATCCCGATGGTACAGGGGCATGTTGCCGGTTCGGATACCAATGGCGATAATCTGACGTACACCGTCAAACCGGCAGGGGCAGGCGGCGCAGGCAGTGGGACGGCTGAAGGCCGCTACGGTTCGCTGACGATCGATGCCGATGGAGATTACGTTTACAGGCTTGATAACGATAATCGTGCCAACAGCCTGTCCCAGGGCGAAACGGTTATCGAAAAATTCATTGTCACGGTCGATGATGGCAGGGGGATGACGGCACAGCAGGTCATTACGGTGACGGTGACCGGTACGAACGATATGCCGGAGCTGTCGATTGGATGGGACAAGGGAAACGGCATTGCCGAAGACGCCAGTACGGCCATAACAGGTCATTTCACTGTTACCGATCCGGATGGGGACGGCGGCAGCCAGACGCTGACAATTGCCGATAAAAACGGAAAAGAGCCAATCGAAAAGGCCGATGGCCATCTGGGTGAAAATGCGAGTGATGCGACATTTACGACGGAGTACGGAACGCTGACATTGCATCCCGATGGAACCTGTAGCTATGAGCTGGATAACACGAGTTCGACGGTACAGGGCATGTCCGAAGGGGACAGGCACACTGAAACATTCGATATCACGACGACCGATGAACACGGCTCTTCCCATACGCAGACTATTTCGGTAATCGTAACGGGGACGAATGACGCTCCGGTCATCACGTCGATGGCAAGTGTGCTGAGTCTGAAGGAATCGGGCGTGGGTGACTTTACCCGAACCGGCATCAACGATGGTGTGGCCGAAGGCCATAATCAGGCACAAATCAGGGGAACATTGAGCGCAGAAAGTTCTTTTACCGTCAAGGATATCGATGTCCATGACACCCTGACGGCGACGATTACTGATAAATCGGGGCAGCCACTTTCAGGGGTGGTCGTCGATGGAGAAGGTGTCATGACACTGGTAACGGATTTCGGCACCCTGACGGTGACGCCGAAAACCGCTGCGAACGGAGCGGTTACCTATACGTATCATTTCGATCTGGATGACTCGGCGGTCAACAGCCTTTCCGAATATGACGAAGGCCATCGGGTCGCATTCGATCCGGCACATCCTGAACAGGGGGGGAATTATCTCGATCTGAATTTCATCATCGAAGTAAGTGACGGCCATAATGGAGCGGTATTCGCGCCGGTCGACATCCATATTGTGGGCACGAACGACGGCCCGCAGATTTCCGGCGACAAAGTTCACCTTCGCGAGGAAGGGGTTCATGATGGCAATACCGGCACGACGGACGACATGGGACACGACGGTTCCGTGTCTGACTCTCATCACCGCGTCAGTGTCAGTGGCAAAATCAACGTGACGGATACCGATCTGGACGGCAATCTTGACCGGATACTCGACGTGGAACTGGGCAAAGATGCCACGGCAGGCGGCTCGAACGTGACTGTCGGCCTGTATACGGGCGATGGTATTCCGGTGACGGACAATGGTGTTCAAATCACGGAAACGATCGACATCGTCAATGAAGGCCGCAATCCGGACAATGCCGATGAGTACGTAATCAGGACCAATGTCGGTACACTGACGTTTAATACGGTAACGGGTGACTATACGTTTGTGCTGGACAGTGACAGGGCCAATCATCTGGCACAAGGCGAGAAGTTCGATTTTTCTTTTACGGTCACAGTGACCGATGCGCATGGTGCGCAGGCACACCAGACGATCGATTTGACGATTGAAGGCGCCAATGACCGGCCGACCCTGACGGTCGACAAGCCGGAACTTGACGTGTATGAAAAAGGCGCGGATTCAGCAACCGGTTACGTCGATATGGTTTCGGGACAGGCCAGCGGACAGGATGACGACCATGGTGCAGTGCTGAAATACAGCTTGGGCCAGGATGAAAACGGCAATCCGGTCACGTCGGTCAAAAGTGATTACGGAACGCTGACGATTGATCCGGTGACGGGCAGGTATTCGTTTACGGTCGACAACGACAGTTCCGTGGTTCAGGCGCTTGACAGAGGCGTAACGAAAGACCTGCATTACACGGTGAGAGTCACGGATGAACATGGTGCAAGTCGCGAGGAAAATATCGCAGTCAACATTCACGGCGCCAATGACATACCTGTCATTACCGGTGGCACTGCCGACATGCATCTGAAGGAAGATGGCGTTTTTGGCGGCAACAAGCCAACGGCCGACGGGGGGACAGGGGGAGGCCAGCACCTGCTGACGGCTATCGGCAAAATCGAAATTACCGACGTCGACAGTCATTTCGCCAGGGATTATGCGGACGGAAAATACACGTTCAGGGCGACTTTCAGCAGTGGTGACGCGGGCACGATTGAAACTCACGTGGATGGCAGCCAGTGGCAGCTTATCAAGGTGGATACAGGCACATTCGAAATGAACATTCATACCGGTGAATACAAATTTACAGTCGGCAACAAGGCTGACGGACTCAATCAGGGTGAAAGCGTCAAAAGCAGCTTCAACATTACCGTCACCGATCCCGAGGGCGGAACGAGCGTATCTGCGCCGGTTTCCGTCATTATCGACGGCACCAACGACAAGCCGTCGCTGACTCTTCCGAAACCGGAATTGACGATTACGGAAGATATCAAAACAACCGATTCTGCCCAAATCAACAAGACGACAGATGTCGTGGATGCCGATACCGGCGTGGTCGCGAATGGTGGCCCGAAAGGGGAAACTTTCACTTTCGGGATTACCGGTTCCGATATGGCCCATACCGACCAGAGCAAGACACCTGCAATGTCCGGTTCCCTGCACGGTGAATACGGGACGTTGACGATAGATTCTTCCACAGGGAAATACACCTACACGCTGGACGACAACGTCAAGGTTCATGGACTGACGGAAGCTCAGAAGGTACAGGAAGTTTTCCACATTGTCGTCAGGGATTCATCGGGTGCTTTCGATATCAGGGACGTTGTCGTGAAGATTAATGGAACGAACGACGCGCCGACATTCGGTACCGGCAGCACGGTAGTGGTAACGGAAAGCGGCGTCGCCAGCGGCGGCAATATCCTCACGGAAGGAGTCAACCATGCTTCCGGCATCATCCGTTTCTCCGATGTGGATTCTCCTCAGGAAAAACTGGTTTGCACCATGACCAATCCGGGAGCCAGCGGTATCGATTCCAGCGGTATCCAGACACTGGTTACCAAATATGGCACGTTCACGCTCGATACCAGAACGGGCGAATATACCTTCACGCTGAACAATGACGCTCTTGAAGTTCAGCAGCTCAATGCAGGTGAACTGCTGAACGCTTCCAATACATCCGAATTGCGCCTGAACCTCAAGGTGACGGACGAATACGGCGCTTCGAGTACAAGTTCGGTTCAGGCACAGATCAGGGGCACAAACGATGTTCCCCATCTGACACTGAACCAGCCTTCACTGGGCGTTACGGAAGACGATGCCCTGACGGCTTCGGGGACAGTCAGTGTGAGCGATCCGGATGCAGGGGGTGTTAAAGGTGAGAGTTTCACCTACGGCCTGACGGGGCAGACCTCTGTCGAAGGCAACACTCCGGTTATGTCGTCCAGTATGGCAGGCACTTACGGGACGCTTTCCATCGATCCGGCGACAGGAAAATACACCTTTACGCTTGACAACGGCAACCAGGCTGTCCAGTCATTGCGCGAGGGCGAAACACGTACGGAAACCTTCCATGTGGCCGTGAAGGATTCACAGGGGGCGTTCGACATCAAGGACGTTACCGTGACCATTCACGGCAAGGACGATTCTATCCGGATCGATTCTGCCGATGCACAGGTTATCCAGATCATGGAAGCGGGCGTCAATTTCAATACCAACATCGACAATCAGGCTCTCGGAACGGTTGCAGGTGACTTCAGGGTCACGCCGGTCGATAATCCGGTGGACGGGAACGGCATTAATCATCTGAAATATGGCTTTAGGGATGCAGATGGCCATTTCCATGAAGGCTCGCTCGAAACCGCTTACGGGACACTGACCATCGATGCAAACGGTCACTATGCTTTCACGCTGGCTTTTGAAGGCGATGCCGGGGCACGGGTCAATGCCCTGAATGCCGGCGAATTGTTCAGGCTGACGGGTATTGAGCTGGCAGTGCGTGACGACCGGCATCCTGACAATATGCTTACCGGCCAGAAACTGGACATCTACATTCACGGCGCCAATGACCGGCCTCATTTCACGGTGGAGTTGACCAGCGGGGCGACCAGTCCGGAGACATTAACCGAAAACGGCAACAGGCTCATTCACGGACAGTTGCAGGCCGACGACCCGGATGCACAGCACCATCCGGGCGACCTTGTTTTTTCCATCGAAAGCGATGGCAAACTGGTTCAGGTCATGGAAGGCAAGTATGGGGTGCTGGAACTGGGCAAGGATGGCAGTTACCAATATACGATTATCCATCCCGAACTGCTTGAATCCTTAAATCCAGGACAGAACCTTACCCGATCAGCGCTTGCTCAGGAAGAATTCCACATCCGCGTGACCGATCCTTTAAAAGCGTATAGCTCGGGCAATCTGGTGATCGACGTGACCGGTTCGGCAGACGATCCTGTCGTGACGGTCAGGGGCGGTACGGTAGTTTTCGAAGATGCCGGTGTGGACATCAACCATGCAGCGACAGACCCGTCCATTGGTGGCAATCTCGTGCTTGAACAAATCGTCGATGCAGAAGACAGGGGAAGTGTTTCCTGGAGCAATCAGGGCCAGACCGGTTTTGCCGACGGCACGAACGGTCAGCCACTCGGTACGCTGACGGTCAATTCCGACGGCAGTTATACCTATACCCTGTCAGCGAACGGGTCGGATTTTGTCCAGTCGATGAACGAAGGTGACGTTCGCTACGAAACGTTCAGGGTGCAGGCGACAATAGAAGGCGGCAAGACGATCGGGCAAGACATCACGATCGAAATCAGGGGCAGCAACGACAAGCCGCTTATCGGCATGGCGGAGGATGCGTCGTTCATCGGGAAAGTCCGGCAGGATGTTTTCGACGATAAGGATACGTCCGATATTGACAATCCGGGCGTGATTTTCACCGGTACCTTAAACGGTGCCCATATGTCGGATGTGGACGACACGGGGGGACTCCGGTATATGCTGACGGGACAGGACGGCAAGCCGGTCAGCGAACTCAAAACCACTTTCGGCACGATTGTCCTGACGTATGAAATGAATGCCGACGGGACTGTCACGACACACTATAAATATACGCTGGATAATGAAAGCGCGGATCTGGATGCAGCTCTGAAAGCAGCGCAGGAAGCGGGAAAACTGTTGAGCGACAGTGCCAAAGTGGTTGTGGTCGACCAGCACGGTGCGGTTTCCGAAGGCAGCCGGGACATTAACATAACGATCGAACAGCCCGACCCGGATCAGGGTGGCACGGAACCGGGAAAAGGCCTTGCTTTCGATGACGTGAACAGTATCCTGAGCGGTTCGGTTTCCGAAGATGGCAGGGACGTACCCGGTACGCCTCAGGTGGAAGGCACGGTTTTTGAAGGGCAGTTGCAGACGAAATGGGGCGACGGCACGACGGGGGATTCGCCCGATCGCGTATTCGGCATTCAGGGTGCTGACGGCAAGCAGATCCAGAGCAGTGTGGCGGACGGCAATCTCGTCAGCATCGAAGGGAAGTTCGGATATCTGGTCATCGATCCGGTGACAGGCAAATATGCCTATACCCTCTATAACGGCGAGAATGGCAAGCCCGGTCTGGTTCAGAGCATGGCGGACGGTGAAACGGCGACAGAAGATTTCACACTCATGTTAAACGGTCAGGTGGTGAAAAATATCGACGGCAGTGAGGTGAAAATCGAAATTGCCATCCACGGCACGAACGATGTACCGGTCATCACCGCCGCAACGGACTCGGCTATCAATGAAACGGGTCGTGACGGTCTCACCAGTTCCATGACGGCGACCGGAACGGTGACAGCGACAGATATCGACCATGCTCTGGGTTCAGACGGAAAACCGACAGGTGGAACCGAAACAGTCAAATACTACTTCCTTGACGGGAATGGCAATCCTGTGACCTCGATGGAAACACAGTATGGTTCCGTTGAAATCGATGCGAGCGGCAAGTATACCTATCACCTGAATACCGCCAAGTTGTCGCCGGATCTGCTCTATACAGACGCAGGCGGCAATCAGGTCTGGCATTTGAATGCCGAGGCAAGCCTTTCCGAAATTTTCAGGGTAGTCGCTTTCGATGGCAAAGAGTATAGCGAATCGCAAAACGTGACCGTCAATATCAATGGTACCAATTATGCGCCGGAAGTGATCGCTTCCGATGTCACGCTGGGTGTGACGGAAGATGGAACAGTGATGACCGGAAGCGGCTCGCTGGGTGAGCTGTTCCGCGACGATCAGGGCATTTCCGGTCTCACTTTCACCGTTGATGGAAAAACTGTTGCACAAGGGACGTATGGTAGCTTGCAACTGGTGGACGGCAAGTACATTTATACACTGAATAATGCCGACGATGCGGTACAGGGGCTTGATGGCAAAAACGGTGGAACGGACACATTTGTCATTACGGCAAAAGACGGACATGGTGTGACACAGAATGTCACGGTGACGGTGAATGTTACCGGTACGGACGACTTACCGACCCTGACGGTTGGCGACGTGATCACTGTGCGCGAAGGTAATACGGACACATTCGAGGGTGTCGCAAAAGGGTTTGATAACGATTTTTCCGATCAGGGACACCTGTCATACCATTTCGGGACGGACGCAGACGGGAAGCCGATACTGGAGGTCACGAATGAATACGGGACGTTCACGATCGATCCGGCTACCGGAAAATATACGTTTACGCTGGACAACAGTTCCGATACCGTCAGGGCGATGGCACCCGGTGAACTGTACGAAATCATGCAGAAGGTCTACGTTACTGACACGCAGGGCCACAACACCAGTCATGATCTGACTATTGACATCACGGGAGTCGCCACGGCTCCGGATAATCCTGTCGTTACCCCGGACAATGCCAATGCGCCACTGCTGGAAGAGGCGACAGGCGCAGGGGCTGTATTCAGCGGTTCGGCCAGCGCACATGCCGTGGATACAGGTTCCAGAGCGCCGTCATACGCTTTCCTGTCGGAAGACGGCAAGCTGCTTACCGACATGGTGGGAACTTACGGCAGGATCAGCATCGATCCGGTGACGGGAAAATATACCTATACGCTGGACAATTCCCAGGATGCGACCCAGTCTCTGGGTAACGGTCAGTCAGGTACAGACCGTTTCCATGTTGTGGCCGTGAACGGGGTGGGCATGCATTCCGGAACGACTGATGTGACTGTGCATGTTGAAGGCACCAACGATGCACCGTTTATCCGCTCGGCCACCTCGAACGTGAATGACAATACAGGCAATGTTTCCTTTACCGATGTCGACGTGAACGATACGCATACGTTTTCCATCATTGTCGATGGCGTATCTCATGCGGTGACGCTGAATCAGGCGGGAACGGAAGGACATGTTGAAATCGATGGTTTGGGAAGCTTTACCCTGACCGGTACGGACGGTAAAAACGGTCAGCATGACTGGTCATACCTTTTCGATGCATCGGATGAGGCAAAAGGACAGGTGGCTGCCGGAACGACGGACATCGTAAACGTCCGGATTCAGGTCAGCGACGGTCTTGACTCCGTCACGACAGGCAATCTGGCTGTCGGAATAGAAGGAAGCAATACCCTGCTTGCTGAAGCGCCTTCCGCAAGCCTTTCGTTGTCCGATCTGCAAGCCAGTCCGATGGTGTCGGGAACCTTGCCGGCAGCCGATTCCGAGGGCGATTTGCTGGCTTACCGGTTTGACCATATGAATGAGTCCGGTGACATTGCGGGCAAATACGGCAGCCTGCATGTCGATGAGGTGACGCATGACTACCGGTACACACTGGATATGTCTGAAGCGAGCTTACACGAGATGGCGCTTGCCAGCTCGAATGGGGAAACGCTGAAAGAAAGTTTTGATTACAGACTGACAGATCAGTTACATCCCGATGGTGTCCCTGGCTCATTCCAGATCAATCTGAATGATTTGAACATCCGTCTGGGTGGTACGGAAACGGATGTGCTGGGCAACAGCGATGCAACTCACAGCCAGGTTCTTTTCGGCGAGTCTGGCAACGACGAGTTGCATGGCGGCCATGGCAACGATTACCTGTCTGGCGGTGACGGGAACGACATCCTTGTCGGAGGGGGTGGCAACGACATTCTGGTGGGTGGCTCAGGCAGCGATACGTTCAGGTGGCATATCAGCGATTTGGGCGAGTCGGGTTCATACGGCAGCCGTATCATGGATTTCCACATCGGTAACCTGAATCCGGCGAATGGGGCTATCGATCCGGACGGGGATGTTCTGGATCTCTCCGATATCCTGTCCGGTCGTGTTGGCCATCAGGATCTGATCATTGGTGGCTTCCTCAATCTGGAAGTCCTGAAATACGATGACGGGAAGGGTACGGCAACGGTCAAAATGATGGTTGATCCGGATGGTGCTGCTGGGGACGTTTATGGAAGTGTCGAGCTGGCAACTATCGATATGTCCGGTATCCATGCAGTGGGAGGAGTACATGATCAGGTCGGGAATCTTTTGCAGCAACTGATCGATCACTCGTCGATCAAGTTCTGACGCGCCGCTTTCCTTACACAAAGGGAATACGTTTACCGTATTCCCTTTTTTATTGTATTCCTGATTCCGGCCAGGTGAATTTTTCAGTTTTAAACCGTTTTGGCGACACCGGTTTCGTCATGGATTTTTCCTGTCGGGACACGGGGATTCATGAAATGGCGTTTCGCCTGAAATATTGAATTCAGGAAACTTTTTCATTATCGGGATTTTTTTGCCACTGAGCAATTTATGCCGGTTTTAATGAAAGATAAATGGCTTATTGATGAATTTAAATGAAAATCCTTTGCCCTGTTTTTTTGGGGAAATTAGTACCATTGGACAATGGCTTTCAGCAGATAAACGAATTATTGTATATAGTAGTTCGTAAAATTGTTTGGGAAATGTCAATTCAGTGTGCTTTTCATGCCAACTTTTTCCAAGCAAAGTATTCACCTAAAAAGGTACTAAGATGGCTATCGGAATTATCAGGGCGCTGGTTGGGACAACCACTGCAACAGACTCCAGAGGAAACACCCGTGTCTTGCGTGTCGGCGATGCAGTTGAACTGAACGAAACCATTCAGGCGTCAAATGGTTCGACTGTTCTTGTCCAGTTCGACAATGGCGGTTTTGCGACTGTCGGCAGTAACGACAGGCTGGTTCTCGACCAGTCCGTTCTCGATCCGACTGCGACGACCAGCACGGCACAGGCTTTCGAACAGAGTGTTGAAGACATTCAGGCCATGATCGCGGCGGGTATGGACCCGACACAGGTCGCCGAAGCCACTGCGGCTGGCGCCGATGCAGACACGGCAGGTGATCCGAATCATTCCGGTTCGCACTCTTTCGTTGTCGTCAATCAGGAAGGAGCGAGCGCTGAAGTCACGCCGGGATTCGGAACGGATTCCGCAGCCAGTCCACTCGATACGGCAGCTGCGCAAACCGCTGAACCGCGTTTTCTCCTCAATCCCGATGCAGCACCCGTAGAACCCGCCAATAACGCGCCGGTCATTACCGAAAGCAGTGGCGATACACTTAACTTGAAAGAAGCCGGTGTCGGTACGGTTGAACAGGGCGGCAAGCCTGGTTGGGCATTGGGTGACCATAATCATGCCATTGCCGGAACCCCGGCTGCGGGCGGTTCGTTTACCGTCAGCGATGCCGATGGCGATTCCTTGTCGGCCAGGCTGGTTGATGGATCGGGCAATCCGGTTGAAGGAGTCGTCACCGATCCGGATACGGGTGTCATGACTCTGGAAAACGAATATGGAATCCTGACGGTCACGCCAACGGTCAATCAAGACGGCTCGGTTACTTATGAATATCAATTCGAACTGAACGACAATGCCGACAGCTTGAATGAAGGGCAATCCGTCGATTATGAATACAGGGTCGAAGTCAGCGATGGGCATGGCGGTACGGTATCGGAAGACGTTCACGTCAGAATTGACGGGACAAACGATGCACCGTCGATAAAATTCGACAGCGTTCACGTCAAGGAAGCCGGTGACGGTACCACGGCTGTTGGTGGAAACGATGGACGTGTCGGAGACGATCACCACCGTTTTGTCGTTCACGGCGATTTGAGTACGAAAGCCGGCGATGTGGATGCCGGTGACAAGTTGACTTATTCTGTTGCTATCGAAGCCGGAGACAAAAATCTGGAAACGGCCTCGACTGGTGGAAATGTCGTGACGGACGCGGATGGAAAGAATGTTTCCGTTCCGGTTGAAGTCCTGTCCAACACGACGGAAAACGGCATTCAGACCATTGTGACGAATTACGGAACATTCACCCTGAATACGGCAACAGGCGAATATACGTTCGAACTGAATACGGCTGACGGCAGCCCGGCCAACAATCTCGCACAGGGCGAATTCCTGAATCTGGGCTTTACCTCTACGGTGACCGATCAGTCCGGAGCCATTGGCAATCATACCGTGCGCGTTACGGTTGAAGGTTCCAACGACGCACCGACGCTGTCGGTCGGAGACCCGCTGGATGTTTCGCAGGGCAGCCAGGTTAATGACGAGGGAAAAATTGTCGTATCGGGCGAGGTTCAGGGGGCAGATGCCGATCGTGGCGCGGAACTGTCATACAGTTTCGGGAACGACGCGGATGGCAATCCGGTTCTGGAAATCGTCACGACTTACGGTATTGTCAGGATCGATCCGGATTCCGGCAGGTATACGTATGAAGTCAACCCGGATGCGCGGATTGAGGACGTCAATGGCGTCACTGACGAATTCACCGTTCGCGTGACCGATGAACATGGCGCTTACGATGAAAAGAACGTTTCCGTAAACGTACATCCCAATCAGGCACCGGTCATCGATGGCGATCCCGGGGATTCCCTTTCCCTGAAAGAAGCCGGGGTCGGAACGGTTGGCGAGGGTGGCAAGCCGGGCTGGGCACCAGGTGAGCACAATCATGTGATTGCCGGAAATAAAGCGGACGACAGTTCTTTTACCGTCAGGGATCCCGAAGGCGGCAAACTGACGGCAAGCTTGCTGGACAAGAATGGAAATCCGGTAGCAGGTGTCCAGACGGACGATTCCGGAAAGATGACCGTCCAGACTGAATACGGAATACTGACGGTAACGCCGGTTGAAAATGCGGACGGATCGGTTACTTATACGTATCGCTATGAATTGAACGATACGCTTTCCGATTCACTGGATCAGGGCGATTCGGTTCATTATGAATTCCGGATACAGGTTTCCGACGGCCATAACGGAACGCTCACGCATCCTGTTGACATCAATATCGAAGGGACAAACGATGCGCCGACTTTCAACGAAAGGGGGCAGAATGTCCAGCTGAAAGAAGACGGCGTTTTCGACGGTAACAAACCGCTGGAGGAAGACCATAAAAATGACGGTTTCGTCAATGAACAAAACAGCCGTCCGAAGGTCGAGGGCGATTTGTCCAGATACGTGACCGATGCGGACAATGATGCGGAGCTGACCTATTCGGTCAACCATTTCAATGTCAAAAACGCAGCTGTCGATTCGCTCGAAACGACGCTTTATACCGGTAACAAAAATCCGGTTATCGATGCAGCGACAGGCAAACCGGTTTCGGTGACAGTCGAAATGATTGGCACGCCGACGACCGATGCCAATGGCATCCAGACGGTCAGAACCAATTACGGCATACTCACTGTTGATACCAAAACCGGTCACTACACTTTTGAACTCGGTGGAGACGAAGCGTCCGACAAGCTGGTCAACAGCATGGCTGCCGGTGAAAAATTCACCTTCCAGTTCGAAACCATCGTGACCGATGAACACTTGGCCATCGGGAAACACCTTTTGACTGTCGTTATCGAAGGGGCAAATGACGTGCCAACGCTGTCGGTTGGCAACCATCTGGCCGTTTCCAGTGATACCGTTGCAGACAATGATGGCAATATCAGTGCTACAGGCAAGGCTGATGGGGCTGACGCTGACCGTGGCGCGAAATTGTCTTACAGTCTCAGTGAAGACAGTAAAGAGACTGACCAGGTACAAGGGACTTACGGCAAGCTGGTGATCGATACAGATGGCAATTACAAGTATATTCTGGATACCGCATCACAGGCCTACAAGGATCTTGAAGGCCAGAGCGCTTCGGAAACATTCTATGTCCGCGTAACCGATGAACATGGCGCATACAGTCAATTGCCGGTCACGGTAGAAGTCACTGGTGCTCCGCCAGTTCTGACTGATCATGTTACTGTTAATGAAGCAGGCATGAATGATGCCGCCAATACGTCTGAATTTGCGTCTGTCAACGTGCCGGCGGGTTATGAAGTCGTCAAATCAGAAGGCGGCAAATACGAGGGCAAGTTCGGCCAGCTGGTTCTGAATGGTGAGGGACAGTGGGAGTATCGGCTGGACAAGGCCTATAACCATCAACCTGATCCGAACAATCCTGCCAATACGGCAGAAAATGCCGATACGGTAACGATTCAGGTCAAGGGAGCAGATGGAATTGTCCGGGATATGACGTTGACGGTCGATATCGTCGACGACGTTCCGAAGGTCAACGTAAGTGACACCATCGACAACAAAGTTGTGTCCGGTCATGACTCGATTGACGGCGGTAAGCTGGATTTCGACTTTGGTGCGGACAATGGAGAGGGCAAACAGCTGACGGTGTCGGTGGGAGAAAACACGGTTGACATCACGGACATCGGTTCAAAAGGAGCTTACGACATTGCCGGACAGTACGGAACCCTGAGCCTCCATGCTGATGGAACGTACACGTACCATGCCGCCCCGAATGCAAGAGAAGGTCAGGACAGTTTCACTGTTTCCATCAGGGATGCGGACGGAGATAGCGCGCAAACCAGGATAGACGTCAATGTCGTTGCGGCCACCGGTCCCGACGGCAGCCAGATCGCTCACATCACTGTCAACGAAGCGGGATTGAACGATGTAGCGAACACATCGGAAACAGCCGTCATAAAAGCCCCTGAAGGCTATACCATCGTGAGCGTGGAACAACAGGACGGGCATTCGCCCGGAACGGTGTTGCAGGACAGTGAAGGAAACTGGCACTACACCCTGAACAAGGCGATCGATTCCGGTAACGTGCAGGGAACGAATACGGTAGAAGGTGCCGATACGGTCAGGATGACCGTTCAGGACGCATTCGGCAATCAGTTCCAGATCAATGTAAAGGTCGATATCGTCGACGACGTTCCGAAGGTCAACGTAAGTGACACCATCGACAAC
>JAHYZB010000087.1:9850-31132 GCA_019424645.1 Oxalobacter formigenes | reverse complement strand
ATTCGGCAATCAGTTCCAGATCAATGTAAAGGTCGATATCGTCGACGACGTTCCGCAAATCGATGTGGCTGAAAACGGATCGATACTGACGGGTGGACAAAGAATCTACGACGGTTCCCTGACGATAGACTACGGTGCTGACGGCCAGTCTGGTGATCAGGGTGGTTCGGATATTCGTGTACAGGTCGCCGGTTCGGATTTTTCCGGTACGTTCAGAGTGAATGCAGATGGCAGTCTTATGAATGACTCTGTCGATCTGATGATGGGAAATAACACGATTGGCAAGCTGCAGCTGGCTGCCGGAAAAGACGGCCAATACGAATACAAATTCATTCCAGGTTCAGGTCATGCAAATGATCATGTCAATATCCAGCTGTCTGTGAAGGATCACGACGGTGATACGTCAATTGGTACTATCGTCATCGATCCGTCGATACCCCCTGTCCAGCAAAATCATGCGCCGGAAGTGGGTAATGTTCTGGCTACTGTCGAATACGCAAATCAGGCCGTTCATGTGGATGGCACCAGCAGGATGATTGTACACGAGCTCCTGTCACATTCGACTTACTCGGGCGTCAAGGTCGATGCAAGCCATAATGATCTGTTATCGACTTATATCGGTATGAGCCTGGCGACTGCCAAAGCCGAGGCCCGTGTGATTTATGACTGGCAATACAACAGCCTCGTGAACAGTGCCGATTGCCCGAAAATCATCTGGGTGGATGGATCGCTTCCGGTCAACGGGAGCCTGAAGGTACCGGCAAATACGATAGTCATTGTCAATGGCGACCTGAATATAAACGGCAACCCGGGAACGGTTGGCGCCGATATCGAGGGTATCCTGTTTGTGAAGAATAACTTCAACCTGAATCAGGTCCGTTTTGAATTGCAGGCTGATCATACCGATACGGCGTTGATCCTTATCCAGGGCAAGGTACAAAGCAATGCGAATATCAATGCACAGGGAACGGGTGATCTGGATACCTCTATCCCGACCGATACAGAACAGGTCATTATCGATCTGAACAAGAGCTTTACGGATGCCGATGGCGACAGGATGACTTTTGCGGTCGATGGTCGTGCCCTGCCTGCCGGTTACAGCGCTTCTGTCACTGACGGTGTTTTGACGGTTACCGGAAAGGCAGGCAGTTTCGGTCATCATGCCGTGACGGTTACGGCAATCGATGACAAGGGAGCGTCCACCAGTGTGTCTTTCGATATCAACGTCAGTGGCCATCATGCCAATGTGACGGTATCGCCACTCGATCATGCAGCGGCCTCCATCGACACGATGATGCTGTCTGCGGTGGATACCGTTACCGGTGCGGAATATGTGACCGATACCGCAGGACATGATACGAACGTTAATCCGTCCCATGCGGATGGTCTGGAAGGCATGATTGCGGCGGCCGATATGATCGAACACGGTACAGCCGGGCACGATATGCTGACCGGTTCACATGGTCATGACGTCCTGTACGGCGAAGGTGGCCACGACCTGATGGTGGGTGACGGCAATGGCACGACGGTCGATGGACTGGCTGGCCTGGTTCACACGGACAGCTCTTCCGGGTCGGTTCTGGACATGATTCACTCGATGAGTCCGGAACAGCTCAAAGGCCTGTCCGACGGTCTTGAAACGCTGGAACACCATAACGATGGTAACGATGTCCTGATGGGCGGAGCCGGTAACGATGTCCAGATTGGCATGGGCGGCAACGATGTACTGCATGGCGGTGAAGGCAACGATATCCTCCTTGGTGGTTCCGGTGACGACATTCTTGTGGGTGGCAAGGGTGATGACGTTCTGGCTGGCGGTTCAGGCCACGATACGTTCCAGTATCATCAGGGTGACCTGGATGGCGTCGTCACCGGGGACCATATCGCCGATTTCCATTTGGGCAATCAGGCAACGGACGCCAATGCCGACGTGCTGGATATCGGAGACCTGTTGCCGGGTTCGGGAGCGAAAGCGGACGGCAGTGATCTGTTCTCAGGCGGTTTCCTGCAACTGGAAGTCATCAGCCATGATGAAGAGAAAGGCACGGCAACGGTCAAACTGTCCTTCGATCAGGACGGTGCTTCCGGTGGTGAACACGGTAGCGTCGCTCTTGCCACGATCGACATGAATGGCGTTCATGGTCTTGGTGGCATGAACGCTCAGGATCAGGCCGAGCATCTGATGCAGCAGTTAATGGACAATCATGCGCTCAAGATATAAGTCGTATATCAGTCCAGTTAGAAAAGGCATTCATATGAATGCCTTTTTTTATGTCTGTCATGCAGGTTTTTTCCGGAATACTTGCCGGTTTATTGCTGGAAAACAACAAAAAAAGGGCATATATGCAGGCATTTTTCTTCAGCAGTTGCAGTGTTTTTGATGTTTTTCATTGGTTTTTGGCAATAAAACCCCCATTTTTCGTCTATTTCTTCAAAAAAACGGGAATTCATCCCGATTTATGGCCTGTTTTCTGTCTGAATGCCTGAAAAATAAGCCAGGGAACTCTTTAAGCATCGTTTTTCAAACGATTTTTGTATTTAAACACACTGTTTATAATGGCATAAAAATTTTTAAACAAAAATAGTACCAAAGGACAATATTAAATTGCCTGAAGGAAAGTTTATTATTGGAAACATAAGTGGGAATCTGGACAGTTTCTGTCCGGTTTTCTGGAAATAAACGGTTCTTCCAGCTGGTCAGGAAATGGCAGGAAAAACAGATCTGACGAGGTGACATCATGGCAATCGGTATAGTAAGAGGGTTGATCGGCAAGGTAACGGTAACTGACGCGAAAGGCAGTGTCCGTGAATTGCGGGTGGGAGATGCTGTCGAGTTGAACGACAACGTTCAGGCCTCGGCAGGCGGAACCGTTCACATTGTGTTTAACAACGGCAATTTTGCAACAATCGGCAGTAATGAAACGCTGATGTTGAGTGAAGCCGTTATCGATCCCGCCGGAGCGAAGACGCAGGTGGCTGAAGGGCAGAGTGTTGCCGATATCCAGGCCATGATCGCAGCGGGTATGGACCCGACGCAGATTGCCGAAGCGACTGCGGCTGGCGCTGATGCCGGACTGGCGGGCGATACGGGGCAGGGTGGCCATACCTTTGTCGTGGTCAATCAGGATGCTGCGCGCGGTGAAGTCACCCCCGGATTTGCAACCAATACCTTTGCCAATCCCGGCACGGAAAACCGGGAATATACGGGTGATCGCTTTTTTCTGACGCCCGAGGAAGAAACTGCCCCCTCCAACAATGCGCCGGTTATCGAGGCAGGACAAAATACCCTGAACCTGAAAGAAGCGGGTGTGGGTACGGTGGAACAAGGCGGTAAACCGGGTTGGGCCGCCAGCGATTACAACCATGTGATAGCCGGAAACGATAGCGCGAAAAGTTCGTTCACTGTAAAGGATTCTGATAGCGGAGACACCCAGACAGTTACCATACTGGATGGTGAGGGAAAACCGGTCGACGGTGTCAAGGTGGCTGCCGACGGCACGATGACGGTAGAAACGGAGTACGGAACCCTGACGGTGACGCCAGTCACCAATGCGGACGGATCGGTTACCTACACATACGAATTCGATCTGAATGCCAGGGCAGACGGCCTGCAAGAAGGGGCGGAGGTGGATTATCCATTCCATATCCAGGTTTCGGACAGTCATGGAGCGTCGGTCACGCAAGACGTAAACATCCATATTGAAGGCACAAATGATGCGCCGGTCGTCAAGCATTCCACTATCCAGCTCAAGGAAGACGGCCTTTACGATGGCATGCATGCGACAACAGGCGATGGCAGGAATGACGGTTACGTTAACAAGGTGAACGATCGTCTCACCGCATCGGGCAAGGTTCCTTTCTCGGATGTGGATAGCGATGCAGATGTGACCCTTAACGCCAGCTTGAAAGGTGCTGACGCCAACGGTGAACTGAAAGTCAATGTTACCGGAAGTGCAGTGAGCGGCGCTCAGGAAACCATTCAGGTTCTTGACCAGCATACGGATTCCGCCAATCCGGATATCCAGATTCTGCAAACCAATTACGGTGAATTGCGGTTGAATACCGTTACAGGTGAATACACGTTCAGTCTGGACGCAGACAAGGCACAGCATCTGGCACAGGGCGAAAAATTCGTATTCAGCTTTAACGTAACGGCAACGGACAGTCATGGTGCCGTAGGCAGCCATATGATCGGTGTGACGGTTGAAGGGGCCAATGATGCACCGAAACTGTCTATTGCCGACGGGGATAAAGTTCTGGATGTCTATGAAAAAGGTGTCAATTCCGATACGCCGGCCGACAGCGGAACGGCGGCCGGTTCTGACGAAGATCGTGGTGCCAAACTGAAGTACTCGCTTATCGATGAAAACGGTAATCAAACCGATCATATCAAGACGGAATACGGAACGCTGACGATTGATCCGAATACCGGAAAATACACTTTTACAATTGATAATGCCAGCGACTCCGTTCTGGCGCTGGGTCCGGATGATGTCAAGGGACTCGGATTCACGGTTCGGGTAACGGATGAACACGGTGCTTATGATCAGGGTGACGTGACGGTCAACATTCACGGTGCGACAAATGAAATTACGGTTGACCAGCATCTGTCGGTAAACGAACATGGATTGAACAGTTCTGCCGATCACAGTGAAAGTGCGTCCATCGTGGTAGATGGCTTCACTGTCATCGGTGTCATCAGTCAGGGGACTTACGGGACTGTTACGTCCGATGGAAAAGGCGGCTGGACCTACACACTGAACGGTCCTATGAATTCAGGAAACATTCAGGGCACAAACATCGTGGACGGGGCCGATACAATTCGGGTCCAGGTACAGGACAAAAACGGCAATACGTTTGAAACAGATATTAAAGTCGACATCACGGATGACGTACCGACGCTGGCGACAGACGGAAGCCATAGTCTGGCAGAAGGAAACAACTCGACCGTAAGCGGTCAAGTAGACTTCGACTTTGGAGCGGACAATGGATCTGGAAAATCCTTGAGTGTCACAGTCGATGGCAAGACAGTTGACCTGACGAACATAGGAAAAGACGGCATCGATATTGCAGGCAAGCACGGAACGATGCATTTGAATGCAGACGGAACGTACACCTATACGACCAGTGCCAATCAGGGAGGGAATTCGGATCACTTCGAGTTTACGATCAAGGATGCGGATGGAGATATCCAGAAGGGTGACGTCACTATCACGATAGACGATGTAACAGGTCCGAACGGAGACCAGATTCCACACATCAGTGTGGACGAATCCGGTTTGACAGACGGAAATCCGGCTGCCGGTAAAGAATTCAGTGATGCGCTGGACATTCCGGGATACACGATAGTCGAGGGAGGCAAGGGAACCTACGGCGAACTGGTTCAGGGAAGTGACGGGGAATGGCACTACAAACTGAACGGTCCGATGGATTCGGGTAATATCCAGGGCGACAATACCGTGCTGGGCGGGGATTCGGTCAAGATCGTGGTGCAGGACAAGGATGGCAATACGTTCGAAGTGGATGTGAAGGTCGATATCACGGATGATGTGCCGACCTTTACGCCACAGAATCCGGATGTTGTGAATTATGGTGATGCTGTGATCGACGGTCACGTCGATCTCAACTTTGGCGCTGATGGTGAACATGCCGGTGGTGGTGTTTCACTGGATGGATACAATTTAAGCAGTACGACAGGGGAAGGTGCCGACAAGGTCTGGCATTTTGAAGACAATAACGGCAACAAGGTCGATCTGAACGCTAGTGGTGATTTCACTTATACACCGGGTGGAACCAATGGCGTCGTCCATAACGATACCTTGCATTTTACTGTTACGGATAATGATGGCGACAAGGCTACGGGCAGTGTCAATCTGACGGTCAACCCGGGTCATTCCGTAACGGAAGGAACCAACCATACCGATATCATTGAAGGAAAACCGGGGCTGTCCAATGACATCCTTATCGGGGATACAGGTGGCAGCACGAGTGTTGTACAGCCCGGTAAGGATTACAATATCTGCCTGATGCTCGATACGTCGGGAAGTATGGTCAAACCTTTCGGTGATTCAAACCGGATTGTCGAACTGGCAAAGGCGGTCGAGAATTTTGTGGAAAGTCTGAGAGGTCACGATGGTACTATCAATCTGTATATCAAAACTTTTGATACTCAGTTGAACTGGGGTGGAATCGATGTCACGATCACGCAGAAAAGCGATTTCGACAGTATTCTGAAACAGCTTACAGACTGGCTGAACGGTGAGGTGAATTTCGTTTTAGGATACCCTAACGGCAACACGGCGACGGATCAGGCGGTAAGTGATGCCAATAACTGGTTCAGCAAACATCCGGCCGACAGCGATACGGAAAATGATTTTTACATTCTGACGGATGGCAATCCAAGCAATCCCAACAAAGCCGATTCCGTCTTTGATGACTTTAAAAACACTCATCCGGATACGATCATTCATACAGTAGGCATGGGTGAGGTTGATCAGACCAATCTTGACAAATGGGCGAACGGTGGCGCTGGTGGTAGTGGTTCTTCCCTGATCACTTCTCCAGAGGAGCTTGAATCGGCTTTGCAAAACGGTTCATCTTCTACCACCGGCAATCCGATGGGCTCAGACATGATATACGGTGGCGCAGGCGACGACATCATGTTCGGCGAAGCATTTGTTCATGATGGCAAGCACGGGTACGATGCGCTGAAATCCTTTATCCTGTCCCAGGATTCAGGTGTGGATGTCTCGAAGTCGAGCGATGTCATGAAGTACATCAGGGATCATGCTGATGTATTCAACGATTACCTGAATAGCACGAGTACAGGGCTCGGGAAGGCCGACGTGATGATTGGCGGTGCCGGTAACGATCTCCTGTTCGGCCAGGATGGAAACGATATCCTGATCGCTGACGGCAGCCTGAATTCAGCCAGTGATATTGCTAATTATCTGACTGATCATGGTGTGACCGGTGCGGATCATCTGGACTTTTCGGCAGGCCACGACCTGACACACGACATCGGTGCGCTGGGCGACGCCCTTCATGGAATGAACCATTCACAGCTGAACGATTTTGCCAACTGGGCTGAGGGTCATCTGGGAGCCGGCGACCACAGTGGCGATGCTCTTTACGGTGGTGCCGGCAATGACGTGTTGATTGGCGGTTCCGGAAACGACGTGCTTCATGGCGGTGACGGCAACGATATCCTGATGGGTGGCTCCGGAAATGACACGCTTCATGGTGGCGCTGGCGATGATATCCTGTTCGGAGGCAGCGGCGACAACGTCCTGTACGGCGGTCATGGAAACGATACCCTGGTCGGAGGCAGTGGCCATAATGTTCTGGCCGGCGGTGCAGGAAATGACCATATGACTGCCGGTTCCGGAGAAACAGTCTTTAAATATATGACTGGAGATCTGGCCGATACCAGTGGTCATGGCGATACGATCATGGATTTCAAGGTCGGAACGGACAAGCTTGATGTGGGTGATTTGCTGACCGGAGTCGGTGTAACAGACCATAATCTTGATAACCTGATCAATGGGGGTTACCTCAATATCGAATCCAAAGGAACCGATGATCAGGGGAACCAGGTGTATCAGTTGACCATTGATGCGGATGGAAAGGCTGGAGCCGGTGGCGCAATCGATCTGGCAGAAATCCATATCTCTGGTGCCCATTCTGACCATGGCTTGAGTACCAGTGATCTGTTGCAGCAGATGTTGCAGAACCAGCATCAGGATGGCAAGCTGGGTTGATAGAAGTCTGTTGTTGATTCACTTGAAAAGGTACAGGATACATTCCTGTACCTTTTTTTATGTCTTTTCTGTGATTGATGGGAAAACCGGATGAATGATGGTTTGCCTGATCATTAAGGCCTGTTTTTATAAAATATGAAACGACGATAAACAGGTAACGGTTCCGGGTGAGGCTTTATCCCATTTTATGGAAATCAGGAAAAGGAACAGTCTCGTTTTGGCATGGATGAGCTTGTCCTGTCTTTTTTGCGGATGACGAGCATTTCGTGTGCACCGTTCAGGTAATGGCAGTTGGTTTTCTTTAAAGTGACTTTGCAATCATCGCAAAACCGGCCAATGATCCTGTCGGTCAGTGGTGAGTGTTTTCCGGTTTTGTCCATCGTCGGGAAGATGCGGATTTCCTGACAGATACGGAGCATTTCTTCGAGTGCCTGCAAATGGAAGCTGACGCCCAGTTTGGGATACAGCATCAGAAAATGCGACGAGAGTCCCAGATCGAAAGAATCGTCCGGGAAAGGGATTTTAAATGGCAATTGATGATCGATGTAGCGCCCTTCGGCTTTTCCCTTTTCATAATCGTCCAGGAAAGTCCGGGTGGCATCCATGTGATGTTTTTCGAGCTCGTCGATGTTTCTGGCCGCGATCGATTCGTCCAGAGGCGTGTTTTTGCAGATGTCTTCGAACATCAGGCGTTTCGCTTCCTGCAGGCACAATTCAAGCTTTTCGACCGGATAACGATAAACCGGGTCGAACGAAACGACCTGGCCGCCCTGCTGGCAACATTCGGCGTTGAAACTGGCGGGGCCATCCGCAAATCCGGCAATTTTTCCGTTCAGTTCGGTATCGCACAATCCGAACATGTTGGTGTATTCGTCGAAATTTCGCCCCCAGGGCACAAGGTTTCTCAAGCGATAAGTCATTTTTTTCTCCTTGTTTTTCATCCGGAAAAGCGGGTAAGTGTTCTCCCGGGTGTATTCACTTTTCCCTGTCTCGTGAAAAGGGGTGTGAAATCGGTAATCTGTTTGTCTGGCAATATTCAGACATATGGATTTTTAGACCCCTTGAAAAAAATCCGGTTCCGATTTTGTTTCCTGTCGTTCATATCTGCTTGTAACGGTTTGTTTCGAAGATCGGAAAGACAATTTAAAGATTGGCGGCAAAGAGGCTTTGTTTCAGATCAATGCATCAGAATATTTCCTGCGAGTAACAAAAAGATGGACTGATGGCCTGTTTTTAACGTTCTTTTTTGCGTTCGCAGAATGCTTGATATCCGGGGAAGGGCTTAAGTAAGGAAAAGACGCAATGAAGTCAATACGTCATCGGTGGCATTTGATTTTCCGAAAAGGTTTTTTATATTACGTTCATCAGATAACGAATGTCATTTTCAGGAGAAACGAAATGCCTCGTACGATGATCATCCACGAACCCGTTTTGAACGATTACCCGAATGTGCGAAACGGACCGATTCTGGGACATACCCTCGAACTGGTCATTCCTGCCAGAGTCAGGGGCGGACTCTTTGCCCATCGTGTCGATTCTCCCGCCTTCTCGTGGTGGGAAACGATTACTTTCTGGGATCTGGTCAATGGCAGCTGGGTTCAACGAGGCGCATCCACGGGACCGGTTGATCAGGCTACTGGCGCGAACAATACGGCCGATTTCTGGCGAAACCGTTTTTCCAATGCTGTGGATGATCCCAACTGGAACCGGAACTGGCCTGCGAATCCGACCAATCAGGAAGCTGAACAGCTGATCGCGCGTCACGGCCTCGCATGGAATATCAGGGTATATGACAATCCGGGTATGAACAACCCGCGGTGGCAGCGCAATCCTGGCCAACCGGGAAATGTGGCCCGTTCAGTGGAATTCGATATTCATGTCGGGAATTTTTCCATCCGGAAAACTCAGGTGCTGGTTTCGTCCGTACGGGGTGATTGTCAATGGTTTTTGAACGGGATCGTCAATACGCGCGGCGTTTATACACGACTTCCCTGAGGGATCGTCACGTCAAATCGCACTGTGTCCGAACGAGCATTGAACGATGGGGATGCATCCGAACGCATAAAAGACAGCAGGCATTAATTGATTTCATGAGGAACGTTATTTGGCCAACCGGGTCTGATGAAAGAAAGCGGGTCGTTCCGTCATGAAATTGCCGCGTTTTCCGGTTTGCCAGTTTTTCGAAGACACGGTATATTGATCCATGACCGGGGACGACCCCGGTCGTTTCACCTTCTTTTTTAAGGGACGACCCTTGTTTTTCTGAAAGGATTTTCAATGGTCTGGTTCCTTTTGATCATCGCCGGTCTCTTCGAGACTGCCTGGGCTTTGGGTCTTAAATACACGGAAGGCTTCACTCGTCTTTGGCCTTCGGTCGGCACACTGATTGCCATGACGGCCAGTTTTCTGTTACTGGCGCATTGCATGAAAACGCTTCCTGTCGGAACGGCTTATGCTGTCTGGACGGGCATCGGTATTGTCGGTACGGTCATTTTAGGTATTTTCCTGTTTCACGAACCGCTTTCATGGCTGCGAATCCTGTTCCTGCTCATGATTTTGGGGGGAATTGCCGGATTGAAATGGCTGGCCTGACTGTGTCGGTACCGGTTTTTGACGGGCAAAAAGATCCTGTCTGATTGATGAAGAAAATGCATCGATTCAAAAAGCCGTCCTCTTCCATACGGAACCGGACGGCTTTTGCAATGGTAAGGACGGTTTCGGGTTTTATACCGGTGGCAGGACGCTGTCGATATAGCCCATTTCTTTTTTTGTCAGGGAAAAGTCACCTGCCCTGGCGTTTTCAATCGCGTGTTCCGGTGTTTTGGCACCGGCCAGCACGGCGGTGATGCCCGTGCGCTGGATCGTCCAGCGCAAGACGAGCTGGGCAATCGTTATTTTCCTGTCTTCGGCCAGCGGTTTCAGTTTCAGGACAAGGTTATCGACGCGCCGGATGTTTTCATCAGTGAACTGTGCGCTGTCGCGGCGGAAATCGCCTTTCGGGAAAATGGTTCCGGGATTGATCGTTCCGGTCAACAGTCCCGATTCGAGCGGACGGTAGGCCAGTACGGCTTTATTATGGTCGAGGCAATAGCGTACGGTTTTCTCCTCGACACCCCGGTTGATCATGGAGTAGGGGATCTGGTTGGAGACGATGTGGGTATGTTTTTCCGCTTCGGCCATCTGGCCGCCACTGTAATTGGAAACACCCGCATAACGCACTTTTCCCTGATCGATCAGCATTTGCACGGCTTCGAAGGTTTCTTCCATCGGGGTAGCATCATCCGGCCAATGCAGCTGATAGATGTCGATGTAATCGGTCTTGAGACGTTTCAGGCTGCCTTCGCAATGATGCTGTCGCGTCCGGCATGGCGCACAATATCGACCGTGTTACCTGCCGCGTTGGTCATGCTTGAAAAGGGGATACCACCGTTGATATCCCATCTCAGCCCGAACTTGGTCAGGATCTGGATCTTGTCGCGTGGAAGGCATTCAATGGCTTCGCCAATGATGGTTTCAGCGTCACCCAGCCCGTAAAGGGGAGCGGTGTCGAAGGAGGTAACACCGGCCTGATAACTGGCCTGTACCGCTTTGATGGCGTCGGTTCTTTCCGATGCCTTCCAGCCTCCGTTGGCCCATGAACCGAATACAACGACGGAGAGCTTCAGGTCGGTTCCCGGAATTTTTCGATATTCCATATCCTGATCCTTTCTGGATGCATAAAGGGCGTATTGCTGTTGTGAAGGGCGTCCGGACAATTCTGGAGAAGGTCTGTCTGTCCGGAAAAGTGCGCCGATAACGGAAAAGTGTACCGGTTTTCAGAGTACCGTTTTCTGGATCGCTCAAATACCGGTCAAATAAAATGGAATCCGAAAATAGAAACGCCGGAAAAATGCTTCCGGCGTTTCGGGGGGCTTGCAGCTGCGGCCTTAAAAACCGGACTCAAGCAGGGCGTTGTTGACGGCGTCCGTGTCTTTTCTGGAGAGTTTGATATTGGCCGCCTTGGCGTTTTCAATGGCCTGGGCCGAATTCATCGCGCCGGTCAAAACGCAGGTCACGCCCGGACGGTTCAATGTCCAGGAGAGCACGAGCTGAGGGATCGACACTTTATTGGCCTGTGCAACCGGTCTCAAGGCGTCAACGAGCTTGTTGGCCTTTTCGATGTTTTCAGGGGTGAACTTCGGATTGCCGCGACGATTGTCGTGCCGGCTGAAATCGATGTCGGGCGACATTTTTCCGGTCAGCAGACCCGCTCCCAGTGGCCGGTAAGCGATCAAGGCTGTTTCGTGTTCGATGCAGTAGGGAATGATGTCTTCCTCGATTTTCCTGTCCAGCATGTTATACGGCATCTGGATGGAAACGACAGGGAAGGTTTTTTCGACCTTGTCGAGCTGTTCAGGTGTCAGGTTGGATACGCCGACGTACCGGACTTTTCCCTGCTCGACGAGTCGCTGGATACCTTCGAAGGTTTCTTCCATCGGGGTGGTCTCGTCCGGCCAGTGGAGCTGGTACAGGTCGATATAATCCATATTCAGCCGCCGCAGGCTGTTTTCACATTCCTCGATAACGCTTTCTTTCGACGCGTAGCGGTAGATGTCCACTTTTTTACCCTCGTAATTGATGAACGAGCGGAAGTATGTGCCTTTCTGGTAAATCCAGCGCAGCCCGAATTTGGTCATGATCTGGATCTTGTCGCGGGGAAAAGGTTTCAGGGCTTCGCCTATAATGGTTTCCGTTTCGCCAAGGCCGTAAATCGGGGCGGTATCGAAGGTGGTGATACCCATCTGGTAACTGGCACGGATGGCTTCAGTCGCGGCTTTTTTTTCCGACGGCGCCCAGCCACCCGAGGCAAAGGAACCGAGTGCGATGGCAGACAGATTGAGGTCTGTTTTGGGTATTTTTCTGGTTTCCATATAAGGCTCCTTTTCTCTCTGACGGCCGCTTTGGGAGGACGTTTGCCTGCGACCGATTGTTATTATCAAATCAAATCAGAATGCGTTCTCCCACGGTCTGGACAGACGGATCGCACACTGGATCAGACCGACCATGCTGTAGGTCTGCGGGAAGTTGCCCCACAAAACACTGTCTTCCCGGGATACGTCGGCTGACAAAAGACCAAGATGATTGCGCCGGGACAGGATGTTTTCAAAACTGGCCCGGGCCCGTTGTGTTTCGCCGATGGTGGTCAGGGCAAGAATCCACCAGAAGGTGCAGACGAGCAGGGCCGTTTCAGGAATGCCTTCTATGTCTTCTCCTTCATATCGGAGGAGGAAATCGCCCCGCAAAAGCCGGTTTTCGATCCGGGAGACCGTGCCGGCAAAACGGGGATCGTCCGGTTTCAGAAAATGCAGTTCGCCCAACAGGAGCAGGCTGGCATCAACAGTGTCGCCGTTCCAGGTGGACGTGAAGGTATTCAGTTCGGCATTGAACGCATTGGAAATGACTTCTTCCCGAATCCGTTCGGCGTTCGCCCGCCACAATTCTTCTTTTGTTTTCAGTTTCAGCTCTCTGGCAATCGCCGCCAGCCGGTCGCAGGCTGCCCAGCACATGACACTGGAAAAGGTGTGGACTTTTTCTTCGCCGTCGCGGTGCCAGATGTCGACGTCGGGCTGGTTGAAGCAGGCGACAGCTTCTTCGCCAAGCCGTTCGAGATCGGCAAAGACGTTGCGGTCGGCAGGGCGGTGAAGGCGCTGGTCGAAGAAGGCCTGCGTGCAGGCGAGAATGACCGAGCCGTAAACGTCATTCTGCGTTTCCCTGTATGCACTGTTACCGATCCGGACGGGTCCCATGTCATTATACCCGGCGAGGTCGGGTGCGATTTTTTCGTCCAGATCGGCGTTCCGGTGAATGCCGTAAACGGGCTGGAATGGACGGCCTTTCGAATCGGCAATGATGTTCAGAATGTATTGCAGGTAGCGTTCCATCGTCCCGGTGGCACCGAGGCGGTTCAAGGCACTCACGACGAAGTAGGAGTCCCGTACCCAGCTGTAGCGGTAATCGCGGTTGTGTTTCGCGGCGGGAGAGCCTGGAATGGAGGTCGTCACGGCGGCGATGATGGCGCCGGTATCGTAAAACGTGTTCATGCGCAGGGTAATGGCTGCCCTGATGATGACGTCCTGCCATTCGAATGGCATGGAGACGTTATGAATCCAGTTTTGCCAGTATTTGACCGTCGCTTCATAGTAGGCGCGTCCAACGTCCTGCGGCGCGGATTCAACGGCCTGATCCGGGCCGAGAATCAGGGTGACAGACTCTTCCAGAAAGAAGGCTTTTTCGTCGAGTATGGAACTGATGGATGCGTCGGTCGTCACCCGGAGGGTCTGCTCCGAACCTTTATAGGAGATATGGTGCGCACCCGGCAAAATCTGTGGCGCTTCGCTGCCGTAGTTCACGCCCGGCCGGATGCGGATGGTAATGCGGGGTCTGCCTGCGACACGCCGGATAATGCGGATGATGGATGACGGTGTGAACAGGCGGTCGTGCATCGGGAAGCAGGGCGCGAAATCGATGACTTCGATGACGTTATGCGCGTTGTCTCCAAAGCGCGAAACCAGTACGGCAGAATTGCGCTCGTAATACTGGTCGGCCTGACGGATCTTTTCAAAGCCGATGTCGATGTAACCCATGTCCTTTTCTTTTTTGACCGGGTTCATCAGTTCGCAGCAAACGGGGTCACTGTCGAAATAGGGGTAACACCACCAGACGATGCGGGCGTTTTTGTCCACCAGTGCGCTGGTGCGTGAATTGCCGATCAGTCCGAGTTCCAGTGTACTCATTGCCCGTTCCTTTTTTGGGATGGTACATCTGCATTGACGTTAAAGGCAGATGTATTCGCCATCAGGGTTTCGATAATGATGTCCAGAAGGGTCACGATATCTTCCTGTGTTTCCAGATAAAACTGCGCGCGGCTGGCCTCTTCCTTTTCGACATGGATCGTCAGGATATCCGGATTGTCGAGCCTGAAAACGTTTTCATCCGTTTCGTCGTCGCCGGCGAAAAGGGCTGTTTTGCTACCGGCGATTTTCATCAGTTCGACAAGCGCATCGCCCTTGTTGGGAGAGCCCTGCGGGATCAGGTTGTAAACGCATTTTCCGGGCAGCACGCGGGCGGTCGGAGCGACTTTTTCAAAGAGCTTCAACAGCTGTTTTTCCGTCGTTTCATGGTCAGCCGCCGCGCGATAATGGACAGCCAGCGTATAACGCTTGTTGTCCAGGGTGATGCCCCGGTCGTATTGCGCCGTGTCGGACAAGGCCGTTTTCAGGGCATCGTCCCAGCAGTCGACCGACTTGCGGAAGCGGTCGCTGTCTTTTTCCCGCCCGGGGATGCCTTCACTGCCGTGATTGGCAACCAGATAGTCGGGTTTGAATGACATGCGGGTACGGATATCGGCCATGCCGCGGCCGGTCAGGATGGCAACCGGCGTCATGGATTGCAGACGTATGAGCCGCTGGCGCACCTCATCGGGAAGAACGGCATTTTCGTAGCCCCGGAAAGGGCAAAGTGTACCGTCGAAATCGAATGCACAAAGCACGCCCGGGCGTATGATCCGGTTCAGTTGTGCCCTGCCTTGATCGGAGAAGAGTGGAATCATGATCCTGACCTCTTTCAGATGGAGTGATGCTTCAAGTATAACCGAGCTTTTTGCCAAAACAACGCTTCTCACTCCAAAAAACGGTATTTATGGCCAATAAAAATGCCACTTTGGCGGTTTTTTGAAGGAGCGGTTTTGAAAAAAAATAAATCAGTTGAAAATAGTTACAAATAGCCCTTTTTCACTCTGTACACAAACCTCGAAGGAGCTTAAAATTGCAAAAATAACTCCTTTGATTTAATTTGGTTTTTTGATCCCCGAAAGCGAGCTGTTTTGTGAGATCGTTCCTTCTCTTTTGTGTGTTGATTTTCCAGCTTCCTTTTGCCTTCGCCTGGCAGGGGGTGGTTGATCAGGTGGTCGATGGCGATTCCCTGAAAGTGCGGCATGAATCCGGCCGTGTGTATAACATTCAGCTCTACGGCGTCAGGACGCCACTGTTGTCGCAGCCGTCAGGTCTGGAAGCGAAAGAGGCGGCCAGAAAAATTGTCGAGGGCAAATCGGTCAACGTTCAGGTCATCAACGTCACTCCGGGTGGCTCAACTGTTGCTGTCGTTGCGATCAACGACCAGTACAGCCTTCAGGCATTTCTCGTCGGTTCAGGCATGGCCTGGGTTTACGATGGCCATTGTGACCTGAAAATGTGCACCCAGTGGAATGCGATGGAACAGCAGGCCAGAACAGCAGAGCGCGGTTTGTGGAAGGATGACAATCCTGTCGCCCCCTGGAAATGGCATGCGGGCAGCAGAAAAACAATCGCCGCCAAAAAGAAGGCGGCCGTAAAACGCAAGAAGCCGGTCAAACGCAAGACGGTTCAGAAAAAAGCCGTCGAGAAGAAATCTCCAGCCGATATCTCAGTGGATGAACAGATAAAATAAAAAAAAGCCCGTTTCAAACGGGCTTTTTTTTATGGAATGTATTTTCCGGTCTGGTGAGGTGGCCTGTTTTTGGTTTCCTGTCAGGATTACCGTGAAAAGCTGCTTGTACGCACATGCCGTATCGGGTATTCGTAGCGTCGCCAGAAGTAAAAGAGCAGGGTGAAACCGAGGAAAGCGAAGAAGCTGGCGGGCAGCGCAGTGTACTGGTAAGCGTAACCGGCTTCGATAGGGAGGCCGCCAGTCCATGCGCCCAGTGCATTGCCGAGATTGAAGGCGATCTGGACACTCGCGGCTCCGAGCATTTCGCCACCTTTGGCATTGCGGATCAAAAGAAGCTGCTGGGGAGCGGAAACGGTGAAGAGGCAGGTGGTGCAGATGACCATCAGGACGACGGAGGCGACGGGGTTCTGTGCCAGAAAGAAGATGGTCAAAAGCGCGAGACACATGACGCCTTGCGAGGAAGCGGCAACTTTGCCGGGGCCATAGCGGTCGGTGAGATGTCCGCCAGCCAGATTGCCTGCGAGCATGCCGAGACCGGCCAGCATCATGAGAAGCGTCATCTCCGATGGCTCGAAGCCCGAGACGGTGGTCATGAGTGGATTGATGTAACTGAGCCAGCAGAATGCGCCACCGTTGCCCAGTGCCGTGGCAAAGAGGATGAGCCAGGGAACCGGCGTTTTGAGAAAATGGAACTGTCCGGCAAAACCGGTATCGGGCAACGCAGGCATGGACGGTATCCAGCGCCAGAGCAGGTAAATGAGGACAAGGGACCAGAGGGCGATCAGCACGAAGGTGAAGCGCCAGGAAAAGCTGTGGCTGATCGTCGTGCCAAGTGGAACGCCGAGAACGTTGGCTACCGTCATTCCTGCGACCATGATGGAAATGGCCTGTGCGCCCCTGCCTTTGTCGGCCAGTTTGTCGGCCACGATGGAACCGACCCCGAAGAATGCGCCGTGGGGCAGCCCGGAGATGAAGCGGGTCACGAGCATGACCCGGTAATCCGGGGCGAGTGCCGTGCAGAGGTTCCCGATCAGGATAAGAGCGCCCAGTCCGAGCAGAATCCGCTTTAAAGGCTGGGAGCGGGCGATCAGCGCCAGCAAGGGGGCACCGACACAGACGCCCAGCGCGTAGGCGGCAATGAAATGACCGGCCTGCGGAATCGTTATGCCAAGATTGGTCGCCACGTCGGGCAGGATGCCCATCATGACGAATTCGGCAATGCCCAGTGCGAATGTACCGGCGGCCAGTGCGGTCAGGCTTTTTTTCATACTTGTGGAGAGGTCGTTTTTTTCCTGAAACGCATTCAGTCAGCTTGTTTTTTATCCCTTACCCGATTTGTCCGGATAATGTCGAAGGGGCATATTGTAGCGTTATACAGGCATTATTTGCTGGCGTGTTTTTATTGTCCGGGAATATGCTGCTGGCTCGAGTGGCTTGTCAGGATGTTGCCGGTTTTGCCGTGCCGGAAACACCGTATTTTTTGACGAAGATATAAAGCAGGATGAATCCGGCGAACGCGAAGAACGTTCCTGTCAGGGCGGTATAGTTATAAGGCAGGCCAGCCTTGATCGGTAATCCTCCCATGAAAGCGCCCAGTGCATTGCCCAGATTGAAGGCGACCTGCGCGCTGGCGGCGCCCAGCAGTTCGCCTCCTTCTGAATGTTCGATCAGAAGAACCTGTTCAGGTGTGGACATGGCGAAGAGGCAGGCGGTCAGAAGCACCATCAAAAAGAGCATGGTGAAGGGGTGAGAAGCAAGGAAGAAGACGAGAAGAAGGGCAAATGCGGCGATTCCCTGTGTTGCGGCCGAGACTTTTCCGGGAGTGAAGACATCGGAGAGGCGACCGCCGATCAGGTTGCCTGTGAACATGCCGAAACCGGCGATCATCATCAGGAAAATGACGGTTTCGAATGGAAAGCCCGATACGTGAGTCAGCAATGGCGTGATGTAACTGTACCAGCAGAAAATTCCGCCGTTGCCCAATATGCTTGCCGCGATGATGAGCAGGGGCGCCGGTTTTTTCAGGAAAGCGAATTCACCGGCGAAACCGGTATCCGGCAATGGGTCCATTTTGGGAATCCAGACCCAGATAAGGGCAAAAACCTTGAAACCCCACAAACCGATCAGAAAGAATGCTGTTCGCCATGAAAGCCATTCTGTCACGAATGTGCCGAACGGGACGCCGATCAGGGTCGCTACCGTCATTCCGGCAATCATGAGTGCCACGGCGCCCGATTTGCGTTCGGGCGGAACCAGCCTTTCCGCGACGATCGCGCCTACTCCGAAATAGGCGCCATGTGGCAGCCCCGAGATAAATCGCAAAACAAGCGCTGCCATTTCATTCGGGGCAAATGCCAGCGCCAGATTCCCCAATGTGTACAGGGCGATCAGGCTGAGCAGGATCTGTTTTAACGGCCGTTTGCGGGCGAGAATGACCATAACCGGTGCACCGATGCCGACACCCAGCGCGTAGGCAGCGATGAAATGGCCTGCTGACGGAATGGAAATGCCGAGATCATTGGCGATATTGGGCAATATACCCATCATCACGTATTCGGTCATGCCGAATCCGAGTGTTCCTGCAGCCAGCGCGAACAATCCTTTTTTCATGGGGAGGCTGTGGTTAAATTGCGTAAATTTTGCCGCGAGACGTGGACAGTTTCGCAAGGCCTGATTTCAAAGTATTGCAAAGGCGGGGTCACATGACGTGACGAATATCAGAACGGCTTTTCATTGAAGCAAGATCGGGGGTTCTGTTTGTGAAAAGGTAAATTCTTCGGTCATGCCGGTGTGAATCCCGGTGGGGGAGAGAGCGATTCACGCAATTGACGGATGACGGGACAGGGCTACTGATCTTTGAGAAATGACATTTTTGAACGGATATCTTCAAAAACATCACATCCGGTTTTCTTGATGTCCAGTTATATACTTAAAGTGTATAAAGTGTTTTAATGTGTTTTATCTTCGGGTTGAGAAAAATAATTTTACTGTTTGTTACTTGTTATGATGAAATTGAATTATCCACTTTATCTTTTGACAGCCGCCGCCTGCTGTTGCGTTTCCGGCTGTTTCAATCTTCCCACGGCGTCGAGCCAGATTACAGGAAGTTATATTTCACCCAATAAATACAGGGCATACAGTTGTGATGACCTGACACTTGAAGCGTCATCCATGGCAAGAAGGGAAAATATGCTCGTTATCGCTCAGGAACAGAGGCTGAAATCAAGCCAGGTACAGGCTTTCTGGCTCGGTTACGGGCAGGGGGACGGAATCGAAGCGGCAGAACTGGCGAATGTAAGGGGTGAAAAAGAGGCGTTGGGTACCATGATGAGCAAAAAAGGCTGTGATATTCCCAAGGATTTTCTGAAGCCGGTCACTCCTCCATCTGCTGTCGATGCTCAGGCTGTTCAGATGGAATGAACACGCTGAAGTGAAAAGATCCGGATATTGACGCGACGGGTACTGTTTCATACGCAGCTTTGAAAAGACACGTTCAAAAATGTCATGAATAATCACCAGCCGGATTACTTTTCATTCGAATCCTGCCACCGATCCTGCCACTTCAACCCACCTGTGCTGACGATCCTCGTACAGTAAACTGGTGGGAGCTTGTGTAAAAACGGATACGTTTGAAGCGCAATGACTTGCCTGTGCAGGTTCGTTTCAGAGCCAGTCCTTTTTTTTGAAAAACCAGATCATTCCGAGTGCAATCGCCAGCATCAGCAACAGGGTGATGGGATAACCGTACGGGTGATGCAGTTCGGGCATGTTCCATGGCGAGTCGGATACGTTGAAATTCATGCCATAGAGTCCGGCGATGAAGGTCAGCGGCATCAGGATGGTGGAGATGATGGTCAGTACCCGGATGATGTCGTTCATCTTGTTCGACATGATGTTCTGGTAAATGTCGGACAGGGAGTCGGCGATTTCGTGGCAGGAATTGACGAATTCTTCAGCCTGAACGATGTGTTCGACAAGATCTTTCAGATAGGGTTTCAGTTCCACGGACTTTTCGATCTGGCTTCGTTGTTTCAGGGCAGTACCCAGTTCCTTGTAGGGAAAGAGAACGCGTTTCAGGTAAAGGATGTCGCGTTTTGTCCGGTGCAAGAGCCGGATTTCCCTTTTGCCCGGATTGTTGTCCGTGTCGAGGGCATCTTCCAGATCGGCGAGCGTATTGTATTCGGTGTCCAGTAGCGGGAAAAAACGGTCAATGATCGTGTCGATGACCCGGTAAGCGAAATAACCGGCCTGATGGGTAATTTTTTCGTCGGGTTTGTGGCCGATAAGCTGTTGCCAGAAACGGTCGATCAAAAGGGTGGGCGATTCTTCAAAGGTAATGACGAGATTACGGCGGAAGAAAAGGCTCAGGTGTTCGCCTTTTTCCCTGATAGAGTCAGCAGGCGGGACGGGAAGGACAAAGAAAAGCCAGTCGCCTTCGTCTGTCATTTCAGCGCGCCAGCCGGGACTCATGGCGTCTTCCAGTGCCAGTGAAGGAATCCCGTAGCCTTCACCGATTGTTTTGATTGGACCGATGTCCCCGAAGCCGGTGACGCGAATCCAGAGCATATCGTGTCCGTCCGGATCGACACGTGGCAAAAGATTCAGGTCGTTTACGATTTCAGGAGGTTTGGTAACGTCCCGATTGATTCTCAGGATGGAAATGACCGGTTTGGCCGATCCGGCAATCGGGGCCAATGTTCCCGGGGGTGCACCGGGAACAAGATAAGGCGCGGCATGTCTGTGTGGCTTCTGTGGCTTGCCGGTTCTGGATATCATGGGCTTTTCCTCTGCACGATTGTTTCATTTTCTGCCAGCAGGCAGGGCAATAAGATGAGTCTAGCAGGGGTATTGTGACGGTTGTTTGAGATGTGCCAACAGGCGCATCAGTTTGCGCCTGCCGGAATGGGTGTTTTATGGAAGGATGTGATTTTCAATTCAGATCTTTTCCGTTTTTTTCTTTGTGTGAACGACCAGTTTCTGGCAAAGGGTTAAAGACATTCTTGACAGTTTGTGATGGGGACAAAAATTCTCTGATGACATTGCCAGGGTGCTGTAACGA
>JAHYZB010000087.1:0-9840 GCA_019424645.1 Oxalobacter formigenes | reverse complement strand
GGTTCAATACGGCTTTTGATTCTGATCTTGCTTGCGGGGCGTATTTCATCCAGACCGGAAGCGGTCTGAATTTATTATATGTGGGTGGCTTCATTTTTCCCATTGGCAACTGAGTTGTTGTTGTTTTTCTATGCGAATATCATCGGCAGTGATGTAACCGCACCCCCAGATGGCAAAGGCAACAAGCAATAAGAACCACGGGTTTTTGTAAAATTTGTAGGGCATGACTTTCTCCTTTTGTCTAATGGCCTGTTTTGTCGATTTGTCTGGCCGATTGTTTGAACGAATTACTTGTCCAGTTCCATTTGTTTGACAGCCTGATTTTCCGCCATACACATGACCGATTCTTCCATCAGGCTCCTGACAGCGTCGAAAACGGCTTCCTTCCTTCCGCGAACGGCATCACGGATGATGTCGACAATGTCGATATCCGTCGTGTAACGGATCAGATTGTCGGCAACAAGGATGGCGGTATTGTCATCTTTGACGATGTCGTTTGTGATTCGCTGGGTGAATGCCTCAGTCAGTTTTGCAAGCCTGATCTCCTGTTCTTCACACTCGTTGCGCGGGTCGTTCGGGTGTCCGAAAATCGGTGCCCATGTAGCCGGATCGCCATAACCGGGTTTGTCGTATCTCATCAGTTCTCCTTTTTTTATTCTTGTTATGGAAATAGTTCATTTATGGCTTATTTTAGAAATGACGAACTCTTCGGTCAATCCGTTTAAGGCTTGCGCGGACTGAACGTTGTTTTTATGATTAAAGGTGATTGTTTTTTGATGAGTTATAAAACTTTTAAATAAGTCTTATTGCCTGATGCGGCGAGGGAGATAAAAAAAACGCGTCACAAGGACGCGTTTAAAGAGCAGAAAGTTCATGATATTGCAGGAATTGCTCGAGTAACGGTTTCATAATAACGGTATGAGAGAATTCACACTTTGATTTTGTTCAATTTGCATGTACTTTATTTATAAATGTATTGCCGCGCGGTAACATTTTTGTGAAAAAATTATGTAAAACCATGATTTTGCTGCGCTGGATCCATTTTTCGGGTAAAAATGACAGTTCATTTCAACGGTTGACGCAAAGGATCAAAATTGGGAAACTAGGCCATCGCTTTTTATCTGTATCGGAGACATTATGGACACATGGAAACACCTTGTAGGTGACCGTTCTTTTATTTCCGATCTGGGCAAGAATCAGGAAGCGGAAATTGCCGGAACGAAAACAGTCCTTGGTCGTTATGCAGTCTGGGTATCTGTCCCCGAAACGGACAGGCACAGGATTGTCGAGGTCGGAGACGATCTCTCTGCATTGATGGAAAAGTACGATGTTCCGAGTGAGCTGGTATTGAAGCTTGGTTCATTCATGCCCTGATGGTGTTTTCGGAAGAAGGAACGGAAAGGGCATTCATCATTTTGAAATGAATCAGAAGGGGCAAAATATTGCTGGTGCTGACCTGATTATTTTGCCTGAACGATTGTTTGCCAGAACAATCCCATTTGATTGATAAGGGCTTCGAGAATGGATGAAGATCGAACAGAAAATCATTTGCCACTTTGTAAAATGCCGACGGATGTGGAAATAAAACAGGCGGATCTTTGCAAGGCATATGTTGATGTCATGAGAAGGATGTCGGATATATCCGAAAATGCCGATCCCCGGACGGTTGCCTTCATTTTCGGCAGACCTGTTCCGGACGACGGCAGTACTGTCTTTACCCGGCCGATCATGGTTTGTGCCTCGCTTCTTTCAATCGACTCCTTCCTTCCGGTTGTCATACGGGAAAGACGCAAGCATTCTTCGGTAAAGAGGGATGTTGAGCGTCGTTTCCATTCATGGGTTCTGGAAACGGGCCGATAAGGATTTTCTGGCTGCAGGGTGGCAGCTTCTTTTTTGCATGACTGGTCCAGTCGTCGCAAAGGGGGGGCGGATGACACGGATAAATAAAAGAACAGGTTGTTTTTCATTTTCAAAAGCAGGCTTTATGCCTGTTTTTTTATGCCCGGGCAATTTCCGGATTGCACAAATCTTCTCGAAAGGCATTTTGCCTGACGGGACGGTAAGCGCAGCTTTCAAAACGGATATGGAGGCACTGTATGTCGAGGCGGCACGGCTGACACAGAAACGGGATTCGGAAAACTGGCACAGTTTCCGCTTTGATCCTGACGAATACAGGCCGTATTTCGCTTCCTGCCGCGGATACGATTTCATCAGGTACGAGTATCGCAAGATGCGGATGCCCGAATTGCTGCAAAGAGGAGGGATTTCACCTTCGTCTGCTACCTTGATACATATCTGACTGAAGGAACGGATTTAACCGTCAGGGATGAAAGACGTTTCTGAAAGCGATACCGTTTTCGGTGCAATACGTTTCGATTTCTGCCATCAGGTTATACCAGTATGTTTTATCGCCTTCCCGGTAAATGGTGCGGTATAAGGGAACGAGTCCGGGATAATGCCGGCCGATGGCACGCGCGACCCTGTTACGGGCACTATTGTTCAGGTTCAGGTTTTCGAACCAGAAAGTATCGACCCACTGCCGGGAGGCGTCGGTGATTGCCCGGAAGTCGGTTATGCCGGGGAAAATGGGAGACATGAAGAGGACGGTTCTGATGCCGGCTTCGTGCAGATTTTGCAAGGCATCGATTCGTCTTTTTGCTGTAGGCGCACGGGGTTCGAAATGGCGCCTGAAGGTATCGTCGAGTGAATTGACGGAAAGGGCGACTTCGACATTTTCAAGCTTGCCGATCAGACCGATGTCACGAAGGATCAGATCGGATTTGGTGATGATGGTGATGTTGGCCTTGCAGCCCTGCAATTGCTCAAGCAACTGACGTGTTACACGGTATTGCTTTTCAAAGGCATTGTACGGATCGGTAACCGAGCTGATGACGATGTTTTTGTCATCGAGCCGTTTTGTTGAAACGGGTTTGTCGCAGTGTTTGATGTCCAGAAAATCACCCCAGTCTTCCGCATGGTCCGTGAAGGTTTTCATGAATTCGGCGTAGCAGTACACGCATTTGTGCGGACAGCCGACGTATGGGTTGATCACGACATCGACTCCGGGCAATTTCGAGGGAGTGATCCAGTTTTTGACCGGTATGGTTTTTGTGGTAATCATGTGTCTGTTGAAAAAGTGACGTTTCTCATCTTTTCCGATAGTTTCAGGCCGGAGTCATTTTCCTGCAATAGAAAACCTCCTGCCTGCAGTATTGTAGAGTCCCGTTCAACGCGTTGATCCTTATGGTTTTTATTTGATGATGATATCCAGATGTGAAACCAGACCTCTCAATTCCTGTTCCGGGAAGATCGTTTTTTTCAGTCGGGAAGTGTCGGGATTGATCGAGAAATTGAATGAGCCTGAAAAATCCACTTTTTCCAGATTGGTACCGATAAAAATGGCCTTCTTCAGATCACAGTTGTCAAAAACCGAAAGGGCAATATCCGCTCCCTGAAAATAGGTTTCACCCAGATCACAATCTATGAAGTGATTTTTTCGAATCCTGATTCGCGCAAAACTGGCATATTTCAATAATGTTTTTTCGAAATGAAGAGCATTTGAGAACAGACCGATATCGGTAAAGTCCGCTCCGGTCATTTTGCAGTCAATGAATTTGATGTCCTGGAGATTGCATGAAAATCTCGACAGGGCAAAATTGCATTGTTTGAAAACGCATCTATCGAAACCGGTGTTGTCGATATGCAGTCCGGAAAAGTTGCAAGATACAAACTCACACTTTCCATATTCATCGGCGAGACAAGTCTCGTTAAAATCGATTTTTTCAAGGCTTCTGTCTTCGATCATCTGTCGTTTCGAGAAAAAATGAGTCTATCCATGGCGCCATATCCGGAGAATCCGGCCTGAACCGATTCGGAGACGGTATGATGAAAGTGACTCTATTTGCCATTATCTGTCTTGAAGCCTGTGGAAACAGTTGCTTCAATCTCCTGATGTGCGTTATACAGGTGTAGACATCCCGGAATGAGTCAATTGATCAAGCCGTTATGAAACCCCCTGGTGCTGTCAAAACGGTATTATCCAGTCCGGATTTTAACGATTGCACGACAGGTATTTTACGTAAAAAGCCGATTGAAGGTCAGATGTTGAACGATTGATCCAGTCTGATTCCCGTTTTTTTGCCGCTTCAGGCTTTAATCGGGGCAATCTTCGGAAAAAGCCTTGCAGTTTCCACCGATTCTTACCAGAACCAGCTACGCGTACGGACGTCTTCGGCCTCGACTTCAAGGATGTCCGGGTCTTCAAGCATGTGATCCGGCAGGGCTTTCAGCAGTTCCTGCATGTTTTTGGCCGCTTCCAGTGCATTCATGCTGGCCCTGTGCGGGTTGGCGAAAATGCCGGGCCAGAAGAATTCATTGTATTGCGGACGATTGATGAAAGCGATTGCCGGGTCGTGCAATGAAAATGCGACGCTGATCCGGTCATTGTTGCCACGGGCGTCGAGCTTGATCCAGCGATGGCCGACATGGACGGCATTGAAACAATGGACGCAATAACCTTCGGAATCATCCTCTTTTTTCGTCAGATGCTGATAGCACATGCCGGTCGGGATTTTCTGCGAGCGCAAGAGGGCTGCCAGCAGGTTGGCCTTGGCATGGCAGATACCGGTTTTGTGTTTCAGCACGTCCGAGGCCTTTGCCGTGACGACAGGGGCGTTGACGTCTATGGAATGGGAAATTTCATCGCGTACGAATTCAAAGGCGATCCGCACTTTTTCCAGTTCGCTGTTGACACTTTTGAACAGGGCTTTAGCCTGATCGCGTACGTTTGGCGATGAATAATCGATGTATGAAGTTTCCTGTAAAAAGATATCGACGCTCATATTTCCATTTCTCGCTTAAGGGAATCAGCCGTGGTTCGGCATGATCAAAATGTGATTTTACCCTTTTCGGGCACTTATTTCATTCAGAGACAATATTCTGCTGTTTAAGATGGGGACGGTTTTCGAAAATTCAAATGAAAAAGACAAGGCCGTTTTCAGGAGAAAATCACTTGGCGGGCAGGCTTTTGAACATGGCTGTTTCTTAAAGAAAAATTCTGGATAAGTCAAACCGGTTTTCATATAAAATAGATCGGTTGGAAAGCAGGATCTGTGGTGCGGTTATTCCGTTTTGATTCTTTTAAGCGCCTTGTAAAAACAGGCGGCAATGTTTCAGTCAAGAGGCGCATATGTCTTCTTATTTCCTGTTGCACGGTCAGCGTTTTGCCCTGTCGGCCATTTCTCCTTCCAAGGGAATGGAAATCGGGAAACGGGGTTCCCACGAGACGCAGTTTTTTTATCTGCACAAAGGCTTTGTCTCGGTTGAGGATGAACGCGGTTACTGGACTGTCGGGCCTGGACAGCTTGCCTGGATGCCTCCCTATATCCGGTATGAAACGGAACAGATAGGCCGCATTGCCGGCTGGGGTGTGACGCTTTCTTCACTTTTGTGTATCGGGATGCCGGAAGTCGCTTGCGCGCTGTATTGTTCGCCATTCGTTCCCCTTATCCTGGAACGGGCGCATCAATGGCTGCAAAGCGACGATAGTGTGTATCAGACCCTGCAGCCCCGGCAGGAAACGATGTTGCAGGTGTTCATGGATGAATTGCGTTACAGTTCACGTACACAGGAGCGGCTTCTCCTGCCGAAGGGAAAAAGGCTGAATACGATGGCTAAAGATATCCTTGCCAACCCGTCGAACCGCAAGAGCATTAACGACTGGGCGATTAAGACCGGGGTCAGTGCCCGCAGTATCAGCCGTCATTTTTCCAGTGAAACGAACATGACGTTTGCACAGTGGCGTCTTCGTGCGAGCCTGATGGTCGCACGGAAAAGACTGGCTTTGGGCGAAAGTGTTCACGAGGTTGCACTGGCGGTCGGTTATGAAAACGTCAGCGCTTTTATCGCTTCTTACAAAAAGGCTTACAACCAGACCCCGGCCCAGTTCCGACAGTTGTTTGAGTAGGGCTGGTGTCCTTTGTCAGCGTGCCTTTGGCCGGTACGTTTATAATGGCAGATTCAATATACCGATTGCGGGAAAGATTTTATGACCGGAAAACGCGAAAAACGTATCAAGGCGGTTTTTTTCGATATCGACGGTACGCTGATCAGTTTCAAAACCCACCAGATGCACCAATCGACGCAAAAGGCCTTGCATGCCCTGCGGGAAAAGGGGATCAGGGTGTATGTGGCGACAGGGCGTTCGAAGATGATGATGCCTTTCATGGACCGGTATTTTTCGTTTGACGCGTATCTCACCTTAAATGGACAGTACTGCTATAACCGAGAGGAAGTCATTCGGAAGAAAACGGTCGATTCCGGCGATATCCGTTTGCTCAAAGACATGCTGGCGGAAAAACCGTTCCCATGCCTTTTCGTTGAAGAGGATGGCATGTTCCTGAATTATGCCGATGAGCGGGTCGCGAAATTGTGTGAGATCATCGACCATCCGATGCCACCAATGCATGGGCTTGACCGCGTCAGGGATGATGAAGTTCTCCAGTTCGTTCCGTTTTTGAATGAAGAGGAAGAGAAAATCCTGACCGGTACGCTCAAAAACGTGGAATCGACGCGCTCCGTGCCGTTCTGTTTCGACGTTATTCCCGCAGGGGGCGGCAAGGATGCCGGGATGAATGCCGTATTGATGCGGGAAGGCCTCGCTCCGGATGAAACGATGGCTTTTGGTGATGGTTTCAATGATATCGGGATGCTGGGATATGCCGGTATCGGTGTTGCAATGGGCAATGCCGCCGACGCCGTCAAGGCCAGTGCCGACCATGTCACGGTATCCGTTGAAGAAGGGGGAATCGAGCATGCGCTCCGTCATTTCGGGGTTCTCGATTGATTTCTGATTTATCCATTCTTTTCAAATAGTTCCCTTATAGTTCCACAAGGAATTTTTTTTTGGATTTTGACAAAATCCGTTGCTTTAAAACAGGACATTTTGGATTCCTGGATTTTTGTGTTAAAAAGCAAAATATCGAACGAAAGCATTTATAATGCTTTCTTTTTTATTTTATGAACTTGCAGGGGGCTTTGGCATTCTGTTGTCTTTAAACTGATTGAAATTGGATGAAAATGAGAGATTCTGTAATGAAAGCAAAGTTGTCGTTTGAAGACGGTACCCCGTCTGTCGAATTACCGGTATACAAGGGCACGATTGGTGCCGACGGTATCGATATCCGGTCGATGTACGGTGCGACCGGCAAGCTTTCTTATGATCCCGGCTTTCTGGCGACCGCTTCCTGTCAGTCAGCCATTTCATATATTGATGGCGACAAGGGCGAATTGCTCTATCGCGGTTATCCGATAGAACAGCTTGCAAAAGAATGTAATTTCATGGAAACCTGTTATCTGCTGTTGAAAGGCGAGTTGCCCAACAAACAGCAGTATGAGGAATATGCAAAAAACGTCGCCGGTTATTCCATGGTGCACGAACAGATGCAGTTCTTCTTCCGCGGTTTCCGTCGTGATGCACATCCGATGTCCGTTCTGGTCGCGACCGTTGGTGCCTTGTCGTCCTTTTACCATGATTCACTGGACATTTCCGATCCGGCACATCGCGAGCTGTCGGCCATGCGCCTTCTGGCGAAAATGCCGACTCTGGTGGCAATGTCGTACAAATACTCTGTCGGACAGCCGTTCGTCTATCCACGGAAGGACTTGTATTACACCAGTAATTTCATGCGCATGATGTTCGCGACGCCAGACGAGGATTACAAAGTCAACGATGTGCTGGTTCGCGCCCTGGACCGTATCCTGATTCTGCACGCCGACCATGAACAGAATGCGTCTACTTCGACTGTTCGTCTGGCCGGTTCTTCCGGAGCCAATCCGTTTGCCTGTATTGCCGCCGGCATCGCCTGCCTGTGGGGACCTGCCCATGGTGGTGCGAATGAGGCGTCGTTGCAGATGATCAGGAAAATCGGTTCGGTCGACAAGGTAGCCGATTTCGTCAAGAGCGTGAAAGACGGTACCGCCGGTACCCGCCTGATGGGCTTCGGTCATCGCGTTTACAAGAACTACGATCCGCGTGCGACCCTGATGCGCGAAACCTGTCACGAAGTGCTTGAAGAACTGGGCCTGAAAGACGATCCATTATTCAAGATCGCGCTGGAAATCGAACGGGTTGCAATGGAAGACGATTATTTCGTTTCCAGAAAACTGTATCCGAACGTCGATTTTTATTCCGGTATCGTCCAGTCCGCGCTGGGTATCCCGTCTTCGCTGTTTACCGGTATCTTTGCACTGGCAAGAACCGTTGGCTGGATCGCCCAGTGGAAAGAAATGATTTCCGATCCGGATCAGCGTATCGGCCGTCCACGTCAGCTGTACGTCGGTGAACCCCGCCGCAATGTCGTGCCGATGGGACAGAGAAAATAAAACGGATTTTCCGTTAAAAAACCGCGCAAAATGCGCGGTTTTTTTCTAAATGGTACTCATACAGGATTTTTTTACATGGCATTCGATTTAAGTAATACATTAGTGATCGGGATTAGTTCGACAGCTCTTTTCGATATGAGTGAATCGGATAAATTATTCAGAAAAGCGATGCAGGATGACCATGAAAATGCTCTTGGGCAATATAAGGAATATATGCTTGAGCATGAAAATGAGCATTTGAAACCTGGCACCGGTTACCCATTGATTAGTGCTTTGCTTGGATTGAACAGGTTTAGACTGTTCGATGATCCTGCGCCTTTGGTTGAAGTTGTGGTCATGTCCCGAAACAGTCCCGAAACAGGATTACAGGTCTTGAATACGATTCGTCATGACAAGCTGGGTATAACTCGTTCCGCCTTTACAGGTGGAGAACCGGTTTCGGATTATATGAAAGCTTTTGATGTTGATCTTTTTTTAACGACAAATGTCGATGATGCTCAAAGCGTTATCGACTCAGGATCATGCGCTACGGCAATATTGAGGAAGCCGCCAGAAAATGCGCAAGTGATGTCAACAGAACAAGTGCGTTTGGCATTTGATGGGGATGCTGTTCTTTTTTCGGAAGAGAGCGAACTGGTTTATAAAACTCAGGGATTGGATGTTTTCCAGAGGATCGAAGATGAAAAACAGGACGTGCCGCTTGAGGAAGGGCCTTATGCTACTTTGTTGAAAAAACTTGCAGGTCTTCAGGATAAGCTGACACAACGTCAGAAAGGCTCTCTGATCCGTATTGCTCTTGTAACTTCCAGGAATTCTCCTTCAGAGATGCGTGTTATTAAGACACTAAGAACTTGGGGGGTGCAGGTAGATGAGGCTTTTTTTCTTGGTGGAGTAGATAAAACACAAATTTTGACGGCTTACAATCCTCATATTTTCTTTGATGATCAGGATGTCCATCTTGAAAATGCAGCTTTATGGGTTCCGTCCGGAAAAGTTCCTTATAACAGCCAGTCACCGCTCGCCGACAAGCGCAATACTATTTTGAAACCGGTACTGAAAAAAAAGTTTCCGATGTATGAGCATGTGATTTTTCGTCAGAAAAGCAAAAATTCAGAACAACGCGCCGGAAAACGTTATTAATCGTTCTGAAATCGCATAAAACGTCAAAATTCGAACCGCAATCCGGCGCTGACGCTCCATGGCCTTGAAACGTGCTCGCCGTTTTCACGTTCGATTTCCCCATAGAGACGGGCCATTCTGGAAAATTGCCAGTCGATCCCGGCACCATAATACACGCATGTGGCTTTTAGGGAATCCTTGAATATTTCATTATTCACGTTTGCTTTCTGGTCGCCTTTGAATTCATGAATGACCTCCCGCTTTCAGGCAAGGCTGGGCGAAACGGTTTTGTTTGTATTGCGTCGAGTCAACACACCGGTTTATACAGTATGCGACGAT